>CAZHUR010000646.1:0-1504 GCA_964535395.1 uncultured Acidimicrobiales bacterium | reverse complement strand
GCCTGCGGCGACGAACCCGCTCGGGGTTGGCCGCTAGCGATCGCCCTATCAGTAGAATCGGGTCATGACCTATGCGCTGGTGATCGCGGGCGGCGATCCCCCTGATCAGAGCATCCTCGACGGCGTACGAGATGCAGAGCTAGTTGTCGCTGCTGACTGCGGACTTCGGGTCGCTCGAACCCATGGCTTATCGATAGACCTCGTGGTTGGCGATCTGGACTCGGTATCGACCGGCGATGTGGCCTGGGCCGAGGCTGAAGGTGCCAAAATCCTCAAAGTGCCCGAGAACAAGGACTACACCGATCTAGAACTAGCTATCGAGCAGTCCGCCGCAGCAGAGATACTTCACATCGTCGTTCTCGGAATCGACGGTGGTCGCGTCGATCACGAACTTGGTAACTGGGCCGTGCTGTGTGCGCCGCGCCCACAGATGATCGACATCAGGACAGCGGGAGGAACCGTGACCGTCCTGCACGGCGAGTTCGTCAACAAGCTCGAGATCACCGGGGAACCGGGGGAGATCGTGTCGATCATCTCGCGCAACGGCGATGCTCAGGGCGTCACGACCACGGGGCTGAAGTGGCCGCTCACCAACGCCGTGCTCGCGAGCTCTTCAAGTCTCGGGATCAGCAACGAGTTCGTCGACGGCGAAGCGTCGGTGGCGGTAGCCGAAGGAACCGTACTGGTAGCCCGACCCACACCAGAGAACTAACGGTCTTCTTGCTGTGGACGCTATGCGCCCATGATGTTGTAGCCGCCGTCGACGTGGATCATCGATCCGGTCGTGGCTGGAAACCAATCGCTCATGAGTGCAACGGTGGAACGCGCCACCGAACTTGAGTCACCGACGTCCCAGCCAAGAGGCGCTCGCTCATCCCAGACGTCTTCGAACTTGGCAAATGCGGGTATCGACTTTGCTGCGACCGTACGAATCGGTCCGGCGGCAACGAGGTTGAATCGAATGTTCGAAGGCCCGTACGTCTTTGCGAGGTAGCGGTTCGTCGATTCGAGCGCAGCCTTTGCAACGCCCATCCAGTTGTAGGCCGGCCACGCGACGGTCGCGTCGAAGTCCAGACCTACGACAGAACCGCCGTTCGGCATCAGCGGGGTAACGACTTCGGCCAATGTCTTGTAGCTGTATGCCGAGATCTCCAGGGCGACCTTCACGTCATCCCACGTGGCGCCCATGAAGTCTTCGCCGAGACACGCTTCTGGCGCGAATCCGATCGCGTGTAGAGCCGCGTCGACGTGGCCCCACTTCTCTTCCAGCTCGTTTCGCACGGTAGAGACATGGTCCGGCTCGGTGACATCGAGTTCGAGTACCTCAGGTTCGGTATCGAACTTTCGTGCCGTCCGGGTGGTCAAGCTCAACCCGCGACCTGCGCCGGTCAGGATGATGTTGGCTCCCTCCTGCTGGGCGAGCTGAGCTACACCAAATGCAAGCGAGGAGTTGGTCAACACGCCGGTGACCAGAACGTTCTTTCCATCGAGGATTCCCATCCTG
>CAZHUR010000645.1:0-1506 GCA_964535395.1 uncultured Acidimicrobiales bacterium | reverse complement strand
ACCTACGCAGACGGACACTGATTCCTCGTAATCGGCGTCGTTCACTGATCGGACGGCCTAGAAAAGTCACCCATAGAGGCATAGTGACGTTTCACGAGTCGCCTCAGATTGCGACGATTCGTAGGTTCGGCCCGAGGAGTCGGAGGTCGTCGGGGTCCGAGGTAACGACCGCAGCGTTGGCGTTGTGGGCGCACTCGGCGATGCCAACTGCAGGCTATGAGATCTGTGCGAAACTTCGCACCATGCAGATCAACTTGGCCAGCGTGTTCGTGACCGACCAGCAACAGGCGCTCGACTTCTACACCAACATCTTGGGATTCGAGGTCAAGCACAACATCGACATGGGTGAGCACGCATGGATGACCGTCACCGCTCCCGGCGACCCTGACGGAACCGAACTTCTGCTCGAGCCAGCCGCGCACCCAGCGGTTGGCCCGTACCGAGACGCACTGCGTGCCGACGGCATTCCCATGGCCCAGTTCGCGGTCGACGATGTTGCAGCAGAACACGAGCGCCTGGCGGCTCTCGGAGTCGAGTTCACCGTCGAACCCATGGACGTCGGCACCGCGATCATGGCCGTGTTCGACGACACCTGCGGCAACTACATCACCATCGTCGCCCAGAAGAGCTAGATCCAAGCATCAAAAAGCGTAACGACCGGCGGTTTCGCCGGACCTTCCTCGTAATCGGCACCCATCAACGCTCCGCTGTAGCGTTAGGCGCTGCTGTTCTGTCGATCTCGTGTACCTGCTCGACCGTTAGCGACGCGGCAACTGCCACGGCCTCGACCGGTCACTTCGTAGTTGTCGACGGCATAACAAAAAGAAATAGGCAGGACGTAGTAGCGATCCGAGATCCGCACGGCCGTCAGTATTTCGAGGAGCTCGAAGTGTTCGAAGCTAGGTTTACTGGCAACGCTCTCACGTTCCAGGGGTGATGTTAGAGATGGAATCACGACATGAGCTATCTGTCGCAGAGCTAGCGTCAGCTGCTCCCGGGCCAGTCTCCGGACCAGTTGTTCTCGAAGGCTGGTTGGTCGGCGAATACAGCACTGAGAGCGCCTGGCTTGCAGCGTCTTGGGACACGATGGAGGACCGCGTTGTCCGGCTCAACGAGTCGAAGCTGGTCTACAAGGTGATGTTCGAAGGCGGCCTGCCCCTGTTCGGAGGCGGGACAATCGCTTTCGCAACACGCGCAATTGTCACCGGATCATTAGCCTTCGTCGATGACGAATACGTGCTATCCGACCTACATCCGATCACTGTGCTCGACGAACGCCGAATACGGCTGAAACCAGCAACGCCCTTGCTTAAGAAGAAGACCGACTGACAGCGCTCAGCAGTGGTAATCCGGCATGAACTCGCCAAGGACGGTAACGGTGGATCCACGGACGACATCTAGCCCTGCTCGAAGAGCTGGCATCTTCGGAAACGCCGACGCAGCCCGTAGTTAGCTATGACAGATCCATGCCGGTGGTTCGGTTACCCCGCACACCGGCGGCTCGAT
>CAZHUR010000644.1:0-1510 GCA_964535395.1 uncultured Acidimicrobiales bacterium | reverse complement strand
GTCAACGGGTGCGGGAATCATGCTGTTCTACTGCGTTACCCCAGCGCCGTCGGGTGGCGAAACGGTCTTCGTGCGCGGAACCTCGCTCGTCGAACACCTCGAGGTCGCAGCTCCAGAACTTCTTGAACGCCTCACCGGAATGAAGGTGCGCTACTCAAAGGCAGGCGATTACAAAGAGCTGCCCATCATCCAAACGTTCGACGACGGAACGGTCGAGCTCAATTACAACTACTACTGCGTCGACGCCGACCAGTCCGCAGACGCCGTCCAACTCAACGAGGACTTCCACCGCTACCTCCAAGAAAAACTCCCACGCAAGCTCATCGTGCCAGTTGGTCTCAAACGAGGCGAAGCGGTGGCATGGCGAGACTCTGCGGTGCTGCACGGCCGCAACGCTTTCGAAGCCCACGAGTCTGGAGACCGTTTCATCTGGAAGACGGGAATCAGACTGGAGCTCACAGCGTAATGGCTATTCGACGGTTGCTAGGCGGCAACGGACCGTCCCTCTCGCAAGTTGCATACGGATCGATGCGGCTTTCCGAAGCTCCCGATCGGCTGCGTCCGATCGAGGTGCTGTTGCGTCTTCACGACGCGGGCATCGACACCCACCACTCGTCGTTTGAATACGACTCATACGCGCTCTACCTCGACGCGCTGAAGCAACTGAGTCAGACCAGCCGCTCGGTTACGCACATCGTCAAACTTGCAGAACCGTCGTTCGACGACATCACCTTCGACGCAGGACGCCTGGTCACGGCGGTCGACGACCGCCTCGCAGAACTCGGCACAGACCACATTGCGGTCGTGCAGTGGATGGTCCGCACGCCCGACCCAACCAACGACACCGTCACCCTCGAACTGCTGCACGAACAGCGGTCCGAAATCGCCTCGGCATTCGACCAGCTCAAATCGGCAGGCAAGGTGGGCGAATTCGCTGTCTTTCCCTACACGAACCGATTTGGCATTGCGGCACAGCAAGAGATCAGTCCCATTTCTTTGTGCGGCTACCTGAGCTTGTTCGAGCGGGACAGTCACGAGCTCTTGGCCACCGGTGCTCCGTTTATTGCGCTTCGGCCGTTTGCCGGAGCTAGCCCGTCGGTCGAATCGGCACCAGAAGCGGTCAACGCCGAAGCCGATCCAGCACGCCGCTACGAAGCAGCGTTGCGTTATCCATTGCTCCACCCGTCGGTAGCAACAACGGTGGTCTCGGTCAACCAAGACCACCACATCGACCTTGCTATCAAGGTCGCCGAGACCGGTCACGCCGATCTCACAGAATTCGAAAAGGTGAGCCAGCGGGTCTCGGAGCGATTGGTAGACGCAGTGTAATGAACGACAAGATTTTGCTACGCAAACCATCGGTTGGCGAACGAGAGATGAAGAGGGTCGTGTCTGCGCTGGACAGCGGATGGGTCGCCCCCGCCGGGCCCGATCTCAACGCGTTCGAGGCCGAACTGGCGCAGGTGCTCAACGTCGAAGAAGAGAACGTGCTGTGTCTGTCATCTGGAAC
>CAZHUR010000643.1:0-1514 GCA_964535395.1 uncultured Acidimicrobiales bacterium | reverse complement strand
ATGTCGATCTCGCCGACCGGAGTGGCAAGCCCAAGGGCGTTGTCGTTTGAGTCTGCGGCACCTTCGGGTCGATTGTGAAAGCCGTTTGGCGGCACGTTGGTATTCCAACCAATAGGTGTGCTGCTCATGTCTCTACGTGCCCCCTAACCGCAGTGCCCCCAACCAATGTGGTCGCAACCGTTCGGAGAAGCCAATCACACACCTCATCGAAGTGCTCAAGTCAGCCAAGTTTCGAGGGTCGTTGACTAAAGATTCATATGAATATAGTTTTGCCATATGACACGTGCGGACAGATTTCTCGCCGGGTACGTTCCGTACCTGTTGCGTCATGCCGACCAGACACTTTCGGCGCCCTTCTACGCAGCGTTGTCCGACTATGGCGTTGCCCGTTCGGAGTGGCGGGTTCTCGCCGTCATTCACGATCTCGGCGAGATGACGGTCGTCGACCTCGCCGAGGCTGCCCTAAGTCCCCAACCGACCGTCACCAATGCGTTGCGCCGTCTTGAAAAGCGCGGACTGCTCGTTCGAAAGGCAGGCACCGCAGACAAGCGACAACGCTTTGTCTCGCTCACGAAAGCGGGGCGCAAACTCACCGCCGAATTGATCTCCCAGGCCCGCCATCTCGAAGCCGACCTCCTCGCTGACGCCGGCGACATCGAAGGCTTGCTCGACCGGTTGCGAGCCCTCACAGCGAGCATCGAAGACCGAGCCTCACAGAACAGCTCACTACAGGCCCTACCAATAAAGGACACTGCGTGACCGACTACGACCCCACAGACCTATCCGCCCGTCGGCCATTCAACCTGCAGCATTGGATTGATGACCATCGCGAAGAACTCACTCCCCCGGTCGCCAATAAACAGATCTGGAGAGAGGCCGACATGATCGTGATGATCGTCGGCGGCGGTAACGAGCGAAACGACTTCCATGACGACCCCCGTGAAGAGTTCTTCTATCAGATCAAGGGCGACATGAACCTCGTGCTATGGGAAGAAGGTAGCCATCCGGTCGACATGCCCATTCGGGAAGGTGAGGTCTATTTACTCGCTCCCCACGTACGACACTCACCTCAGCGCCCCGACCCAGCCTCGGTGGGGCTGGTCGTGGAGTATCAACGCGACATTGGCGAACTGGATGGCTTCGAGTGGGCATGCACGAACTGTGCCAACAAAGTCCACCGAGTCGAGCTTCAAGTTCAGGAGATCGACAAAGACCTTCCAGCGCTCTTTGCCGCATTCAACGAAGACGAATTCGCTCGCACCTGCCCTCACTGCGGCACGCTCCACGCTGGCAAAGATGGCCGTCTATGAACGCTGAAACACTCGACGAGGCCGACCCGCTCGCGTCCTTTCGCAGCGAGTTCGAATTGCCCGAAGGCATCTACCTGGTAGGCAATTCGCTCGGAGCGATGCCTAAGCGAGCCAGAGAGAATCTCAACGTAGAACTCGGGCGCTGGGGAACGATCGGGGTGGAGGGACACTTCACTGGTGACCTTGCCTGGAAGAACTACCACG
>CAZHUR010000642.1:0-1516 GCA_964535395.1 uncultured Acidimicrobiales bacterium | reverse complement strand
TCGCAGTGGGAGCGGTTGCCCTCCTGGGCCTCGGTTTCGCCGCAGGCCGTGGACGCTCGACCACGTAGGAATTCTGAAAGGTTGAAGAAGTTAACGCTCTCCCTCGCACTCGCGGCGTTGATCATCGTGGCCTGGTCGGGAGTCGCAAACGCATGCGGTGGCTTCTTCTGCCAGGCAAGCCCGGTCGACCAGACCGGTGAGCGCATCGTGTTCACTGCCAACGACGATGAAACAATCACCACCCTCATCGAGATCCTGTATCAGGGCAGCGCCGAAGACTTCTCGTGGATCCTCCCCATCCCAGAAGCGATCGACGCCGACGCACTACAAGTACCCGAAAACGGCGACCTCATCTTTGACGAGTTGCATCAGATGACCGACGTACAGTTGATCGCCCCGGACGCACCAATCTGCGGAAGCGTCTCGGAGAACTTCTCGCAAGTCGACTCCTCTGGTCCGGTCGCAGACTTCAGCGGAGAGGTCCAGGTGTTTTCGAGAGGCGAGGTAGGCCCCTTCGGCTTCGACGTGATCGGCTCGGCAAATCCCAACGCGCTGATCGACTGGCTCCGCGACAACAACTACCAGGTCACCCCTGAAATGGAACCGCTCATCAACATCTACGTCGACCAAGAGATGGCATTCATCGCAATGCGCCTGCTCGACGGAGAAACCGCCGACACGATCCAACCGATCGAAATCACCTACCCCGGCACCGAGCCAACCATCCCGATCCAACTCACCGCAGTGGCAGCACAGCCCGAGATGCCGATCTGGGTATGGCTCTTCGGCGACCACCGCGCAGTGCCAACCAACTTCGGCGAGATGGAAATCGCAACCGAAGAAATTACCTTCTTCCCTGGCGGCGCCAATGATTATCCCTCCCTCGTGCAGCGGAGGGCGAACGCCTTTCCCGGCGGCCACGCCTTCATCGCCGAGTACGCCCAGAGCGTAGGAGCGTCCGATTTCACCCATTCCTGGCTGCAAGCCCAGACTGAAACGTCTCCATACCTGACACGCCTCAGCACATATCTCGACCCTGACGAGATGACCGTCGATCCGGCCTTCGGCTTCGACGAAAGTCTGGGTGACGTGTCGAACGTGCGAGACGCCACGGGCGCCAACGGCCTGTATCGCTGCGAACGCGATGGCGGTGGCGGCGTGCTTGAAGTCGCCTTCAATGGTCGCAGCCACGCAATCGACCCAACCAACGGAACTGGACAAGTTCTCGCGGTCACCCCCGGCAACCCACTTTGGCGACTGTGGGGGCTTCCGCTGCTGACGATCGCAGGGCTCGCCGGAGCATTTGGACTTGCGCTGACCCGCAGGAACCGAAACGAACCTGTCTAACCGTCGGTAGCGGTCTCCCTGACAACACCATCGGCAACGAGTCGCCACACGTCTTCTTCTGACATTCCAACGCCTTCAAGAACTTCGGCGGTGTGTTCGCCGACCGCAGGATGGGGTCCAAGCGGGCCCACATCGGCGGTCTTGAACTTGAGAGGGTTCGCAACGGTGG
>CAZHUR010000641.1:0-1525 GCA_964535395.1 uncultured Acidimicrobiales bacterium | reverse complement strand
GACCCACCTGGTGGGAAAAGGCAGCAAACCCGCCGTGCTCGCGGTCGACCCATCATCGCCGCTCACCGGGGGAGCGATCCTCGGTGACCGCATCCGAATCGAAGGGGGAGTGCCCGGCGAACGATCGCCAGCGTTCATTCGATCCATGGCTACCCGTGGGCACTCGGGCGGGCTCGCACTCGCTGTTCCACTCGCTGTTCGTCTGTTCGACGCTGTTGGGTTCGACCCGGTCATTATCGAAACGGTCGGAGTTGGCCAGGTGGAGGTTGACGTCGTTGGAGCGGCCGACACGGCCCTCGTCGTAATGACCCCGGGAATGGGCGACGCCGTTCAGGCAAATAAGGCCGGGCTTCTCGAGGTCGCCGATCTGTTCGTGGTGAACAAAGCCGATCGCCCTGGAGCCGACGATGTGCGCCGAGACCTCGACTTGATGCTCGACCTGAGTCACCTCACCGGCCAAGAATCAGACACTGGCTACCGTCCACCGATCGTGATGGCTTCTGCCCTCCACGGCGACGGCACCGCCGACGCCTGGGACGCGACTGTGGCTCACCTCGCGCACCTCGACGAAACCGGGTTGCGGTCCACTCGTAGAAGTCACCGCTTGCGAACCGAGGTGCGAGCTCGCCTCGAGTACGAACTCGGGCTCGCGGCCGATGCCGCCATGGAGTCGGCCGACTCCGCGGAGCTGTTCAATCAAACAGAACGAGCTGAGCTTGCACCAAACGAGGCAGGCATTCGCCTTGCCGATGTACTGTTACGCAAAACAAAGGAGACGCCATGAGCCAGAACACTTCACCCGACGACATCGTTATTCTCGACGGAGCTCGCACTCCGATTGGCCGGTTCAACGGTTCACTAAGCGGCTTCTCGGCAGTTGAGCTCGGAGGTAAGGCAATCGCCGGAGTGCTCGAACGCACCGGCGTCGCCGCCGATCAGGTCGACTCTGTGGTGATGGGCCATGTGCTCACCGCTGGTGAAGGCCAGTCGGGTGCTCGCAACGCTGCCGTCCAGGGCGGTATCCCACTCACGGTCAACGCCACCACCGTGAACAAGGTCTGTCTTTCTGGCATGCAAGCAATCAACTACGCGTCGATGCAGATCATGACCGGCCAAGCCAACGTCGTGGTCGCGGGAGGCATGGAGTCGATGACAAACAGCCCTCACCTACTCATGAAGAGCCGCAGTGGTTATGGGTTTGGTGACGGGAAACTCGTCGATTCACTCCAGTTCGACGGCCTGACCTGCGCCATCGAGTCGAAGATTATGGGAGAAGCAACCGACATCTACGCGGCAGCTGACGCAATCCCTCGCGAGGCCCAAGATGAGTTTGCTGCTCAGTCTCACGATCGTGCGGCCCGAGCGATCAAGGACGGGGTTCTTCGCAGCGAAACTATCGCGGTCGAGGTTCCGCAGCGCAAGGCCGACCCGATCATGTTCGAAGACGACGAGGGGGTACGGGCAGGAACTGACGCCGCGTCGCTCTCGGGGCTACGCCCTGCCTTCATCAAAGAGGGAACCATAA
>CAZHUR010000640.1:0-1534 GCA_964535395.1 uncultured Acidimicrobiales bacterium | reverse complement strand
TCTTGTTCGCCTATCTGTCCCTCGAGAACCGCTGGTGGATCTGGGCTATGAGTGCTTTAGTTGCGCTTCAATGGTTGACCGACAGCTTGGATGGCTCTCTCGGGAAGTATCGGAAAGCGGGACTGATCAAGTGGGGGTTCTTTATGGACCACCTTCTCGACCTGATCTTCGCAGGCAGCATCGTCATTGGTTATTACTTCCTGGCCCCTGAGGGAACGACCTTTTTGTTTCTTGTTCTCATGTTGGTCACGTGTGCGAGCATGGCGGTGTCGTTTCTATCGTTCGCCGCGACGAACCAGTTTCAGATTGCTCACTACGGCATTGGGCCAACCGAGATTCGAATCGGTTGGATTGCGCTCAACACCTTCGTGTTCTTTGCCGGTGAGGGTGTGTTTTGGTGGGGACTCCCGTTGGTGATCATGCTCAACATCGCCGCTCTTGTGCTGCTCGCGTACGAGACACAGAAGATGCTCTGGGCGATCGATAAGGCCAACAACGTCGACGCTGGATAGTCGAGTGAATTGGGTTGCTGAAACGCGACCCTGCTCTTCGACCAGGAAGATCCAGCTACCAGTGGGTAATGTTCCCTCATGAAGATCTCGATGACGGTTACCTATAGCGACGATCCACTCCAGGCGGTTGCCCATGTGCAAGCGCTCGAAAAGGTAGGAGTTGATCAGGTGTGGGTTGCCGAGGCGTACAGCTTTGACGCCGTCTCGACCTTGGGTTTCCTTGCCGCGAGTACCGAAACGATCGAGCTCGTCTCGGGGATCCTGCCGATCTATAGCCGGACGCCGACGCTGACTGCAATGACCGCGGCCACCCTCGATTCGCTGTCCCAGGGTCGCTTCTCTCTCGGTCTTGGCGCATCTGGTCCTCAGGTGATCGAGGGCTGGCACGGGGTGCCGTACACCAGACCGTTGGGTCGCACACGCGAGGTCGTAGAGATCTGTCGCAAGGTCTGGAAGCGTGAACGGCTCGAGCACGACGGTCGCAACTATCAGATGCCGCTCAAAGAAGGTGGAACAGGGCTCGGGAAGCCACTCAAGCTCATCAACACGCCGTTCCGCGAAGACATCCCGATCTTCATTGCCTCGATCGGTGAGAAGAACGTAGAACTGACCGCCGAAATCGCCAACGGCTGGATCCCGATCTTCTTCTGGCCAGAGAAGATGAAGGAAGCTTGGGGCGGTTCGCTCGATGCTGGTATGGCCAAGCGCCCCGATGACCTTGGCCCACTGCAGATCATCGCGGGTGGGTTCGCTGCCATCACCAAGACCGATGAAGAAGCCGCAGCCCTCCGAGACTTTGGACGACCGACCGCTGCGCTCTACATCGGTGGCATGGGTGCGAAGTCGAAGAACTTCTACAACACCCTGTTCCGTCGCTACGGCTATGAACAGTTGGCCGAGGAGATCCAAGACCTCTATCTGTCGGGTAAGAAAGACGAAGCAGCGGCGCTAGTTCCCGATGAGTTCCTCGCCGCGACCAACCTCGTGGGCACCGAAGGCTTCATCAAAGAGCGACTTCAAGC
>CAZHUR010000639.1:0-1539 GCA_964535395.1 uncultured Acidimicrobiales bacterium | reverse complement strand
TGCGAGGTGCCGGCACCGAGGACTTCCTGTACTTGCTGATGCCGGTGCGCGTTTCGTAGGTGCCCTAGAGCTAACGACGAATTGACCACCTACTACTGCGGGGCGGTCCAGATCGCTCCCTCGGCGGCTCGGCTACCTTCGCCGCCCCAGATGATCAGTTCAGTCCCCGTCCATACAGTGCTGGGGTTTCGGACGCCCGTCATGGGCCACGCATCAAATTGATGCCACGAACCAGTGTCGACATGTAATGCCACTGGGGGCTGTTCTGAAGACAGCGCTATCAACCACTGGCCCGCACCAGCCAGAGTCAATTCGGAAGAGGGTCCAGTGGGGATCATGGTGAGAAGTTGCCACCGGTCGCCGTCCGCCCGATACACCTCGCGGATACGCCCGTCTTTGCTCGCGAGCGTGAACGCCAGCACGGTGCTGCCGGCGAAAGCGATGGTCGGATTCGGATCGGCGTTCGGTGCAGCGAGAAAACCAAAAGCGTCTTCACTCACCCCCGGAGCATCCGTCGCGGAGACCGGGTCGACGACGACACAGGTACCTTCGTCGGCACAGCTCACAAATACATTGCCCAGCGATGCGATGTTCGGACCGATCGGAGCCTTTTGAATCGTCGTTGGTCCCCAGGTATTGGAGTCGACGAAGTATTCAGCGAAGGCCAGAAGCTCGGGCCGCGACTGCACTATTGCTGGCAGCCCGGGCCCGATTCCCCAGATGCGGCCGCCGACTTCGAGGATCGACCAGAGAGTCATCGACGGATTTGTTGGCACGCCGGTGTAGCTACCATCGCGAAGGTTGGCGCGAACCAAACCCCCCTTGGCCGTCGCATAGACCTCACCGCCGACTGCGATACCTTCGAGACCTGGGTGCGCGAACACCGGTGTATTTGCTCGTTCCCACGAGTCTGTAGTGGGGTCGTAGAAGGCCCCGGTGCTCCGAGCGATCGTGTTGTCACCTTCGCTGGAATGGCCCGCCCAAAACACGGCGGTCTCGCCATTCCATGCAGCCAAAGCTCCTTGTCGTGGAGCTATCGGCGCATCAGCGATTGGAAGCCATGATCCGAATTCCGTGGGGCTAGTAGCAGTCGTTGCCGTCGTCGCGCGATCCGAGCTGAGCCACCGCGCTCCGCCAACCACAGCGAGCCCAGTGATCGCGGCAGCTGCGGTACCGACCAACACCTGTCGACGGGGGAGCGCTGCTTCTACCGGAACGGGTTCAGGATCGAGCGTGGGCGTATCGTCGACTTCATGAAGCTCGCCCAGAAGTCCTGATGCAAGTTCGGGAAGTTCGGTCCGCAAACGTTCTGCAAGATCGATCATGAAAGTTCCTTTCGCAAGGTCGTCATCGCGCGGCGGGCGAGAGAGCGAACCGATGAGGGGGTGACGTTGAGTGCTTCGGCGATGTCGTCGTCGTGTAGGTCGACGAAGTAGCGCAACACGATAACGATTCGTTGGCGGTCGCTCAGAGCATCGAGAGCTTCGGCGAGCTCGATGAGCCTCGTTGGCAAGGCGATGTCTGGGCGAGGGACTTGGG
>CAZHUR010000638.1:0-1543 GCA_964535395.1 uncultured Acidimicrobiales bacterium | reverse complement strand
GCCGCCGTCATCAGATGCTTCGGTCGTGTCGTCGGCGGCCGCTGTCGTGGTGCCGTCGCCGCTACTGCACGCTGACGCAAGGAGCGCAAACGCACATAGCAGCATGAGCCACTTTTTGAGCCTCTTCGATCTATTGGACATTTCTTTTCCCCCTCAGTTTTTTTGTTGTCAACCCAAAGGGCTGGCAACAAGGTTTTGTTTTTATTGCGAAACGGCTGCCTCGATGGAGTCATCGGACGCGAGAATTCCAGCGTGTTCCTCCGCGTGGAGCGGAGCAGGTTGATCGGGTGACGAAGTAGCGAGGCGTCGATGCCACCACTTCGAGATTGCGCCGACCAGACCCTCCCGAGCGAAGAGGACGACCAGGATGAAGATGATGCCGAGAAGCGTCGGCCAGCGGTCGATGTGGATGCTCACCCAGTTGCGTAGGAACACGATGACGAAGGCCCCAATGAATGGGCCGACGAGCGTTCCGATACCGCCGAGGATTGTCATGAGTACCGGAAGAGCTGATGCGCCGAGGATCGCGTCGGAGGGGTTCACGAACTCGTTGAGGTAAACGAGCAAGATGCCCGCAACCGTGGCGAAGAAACCGGAGATCACGAACATGTAGAACTTGAGGAAGGCCGAGTTATGGCCGAGCATTCGCACGCGGGTCTCTGAGCCACGGAGGCCCTTCAATGCGTAGCCAAACGGCGATCGAACAATGATGAACAAGAGCGCCGAACAGAGAGCGACCGCTGCAAGAACGACGTAGTAGTACTGGAAATCACCTTCGATCGAGACCGGACGCCGAATACCGAGCAATCCGTTCTCCGCTCCGGTGATATTGACCAGCAGCGAGGCAAGCCCCCAAATGATCATGCCTTGGGCGATCGTGATCATGATGAAGTACACACCCGTACTTCGCATCGCCATCAGGCCAAAGATGACCGAGGCGATCATGCCCGCGGAGAAACCGACCAAGATTTGTGTAGGCACGCCGCCTTCGGTTTTCGACGCCACATAACCCACGCCATACATCGCCGTAGCAAGTACACCCGCGTGGCCGAGCGTGACCAGGCCGGCGTATCCGGCCATCAGGTCGACGCTCATCGCAAACAGCGCCGACACCAGCGCGAGGGTGGCGAGGCGAATAATGAAGTTGTCCGCGAACATGGGAAGGAGTACCGCAACGGTCGCGGCGACCGCAAAGAGTGCAAGCTTCACCCTGTTCGTAGTGGCGCGGGCGGCGCTCCTTGCATCCACAGCTGACAGAGCGGTTAGCGCGGTCACAGTGCCTTTCCTAACAATCCGTTTGGACGGACCATCAAGATGATGGCCATCGGGGCGAACAGGGTAAAGAACGACAACTCGGGGAAGAGCGCCTTGGCAAAGGCATCGATTAATCCCACAACGATCGCTCCGACCGCGGCACCCTCAAGGCTTCCGAGTCCGCCGATGATTACCACTACAAGGGCGAACAGAAGGATCTCGAAGTCTTGGCCCGGCAGCAGCGACAGCATGCCTGCACCGATCACACCGGACATACCAGCAATGAAAG
>CAZHUR010000637.1:0-1545 GCA_964535395.1 uncultured Acidimicrobiales bacterium | reverse complement strand
TCCTTATCCCAATAACAAACGACCTTGAAGGGCTTGGAATCACCGGACTCCATGTCTTTACCTTTAATCAGGTCGCCAGCACCGAAACATGGCGTCGATCCGTGATCGACGGGAGGCTCTCATGAGTGAAGAAGAAGAAGAACTGATCCTTGCCGATCTGCCCGACGATGAGCTCACTGCCCAGATGCACGACGACCTCTACGACGGCCTCGCCGACGAGATCCACGAGGGCACCGAAATCTTGCTCTCACGTGGGTGGAGTGCTGACAAGGTCCTCAACGATGCTCTCGTCGAGGGCATGCGTATCGTAGGTATCGACTTCCGCGACGGCATCTTGTTCGTACCCGAGGTGCTTCTGGCAGCGAACGCGATGAAAGCCGGGATGGCCATCCTTCGCCCACTGCTCGCCGAAACAGGCGCAGAACCAATCGGCAAGGTCGTCATCGGCACGGTCAAGGGCGACATCCACGACATCGGCAAGAACCTCGTCGCGATGATGCTCGAAGGTGCCGGTTTCGAAGTCATCGACATTGGCATCAACACCGACGTCGACGAGTACATCGAGGCTCTCGAAGAGCACAAGCCCGACATCTTGGGCATGTCGGCTCTACTCACCACCACCATGCCGTATATGAAGGTCGTCATCGACACCCTCATCGAACGCGGAATGCGAGACGACTACATCATCCTCGTCGGCGGAGCTCCGCTGAACGAAGAGTTCGGCACCGCTGTTGGTGCCGACGGCTACTGTCGCGATGCAGCGGTCGCATCGGAGATGGCGAGCAAACTCGTCACCGAGCGCCGTGCCGCCTGAGAGTCCGCTCGATGAAACAAGCCCATCGGGTCGCCCGATCAAGCGGCGCAGCCGCGCAGCATCAGGTGACCGGCCAGTGAGCCGTCGCCGACGCGGCGGCGCCAGCATCAAGATCATCAAGTGGCGAGACATCCCCGCCCAGGTCAACGCCGTGAACGGTGACGAAAAGGTTCAAATCGAACTTCCCCATCGCTTCCAGGCAGCGATCGACCGCGCAGCGATGCTCGCCGATCGCAAGGACGCAAACAGCTACATCGCCGAGATGGGCCAGAGCCAACAGTCCACTCCAGGTAAAGACCTGAAAGGTGAGGCCGAACAGCTCGTTGCCGAGATCGAGGCTGAATTCACGATGGACAAGCTCAACGAGTTCGTCCGCAACGGCGGGTTCGCGCCCACATCCTCTGGATTGGCCGGAGACGGCGACGCGACCAGCGATGGAACCGAAGACGGTGGAACCAACCCGGAGACAGAAGTCAGAAATAGGGAGACATCATGACCGAGACCGTCATCAGTTCAGCGACCAAAGAGGTTGTGATCGGCTTTGGCCGCCCGTTTGTCATGATCGGAGAACGAATCAACCCAACGGGCCGCAAGCTGCTCGCCGAAGAAATGAAGAACGGCGACTTCAGCCGCGTGGTCGCCGACGCGATCGCACAGGTCGAAGCGGGCGCGCAAATGCTCGATGTCAACGCCGGTATCCCACTCGCCGATGAACCAGCGCTTCTCGTGCG
>CAZHUR010000636.1:0-1547 GCA_964535395.1 uncultured Acidimicrobiales bacterium | reverse complement strand
GTCCCGAACTCTTCCTCGAGGAACAGTGGCGTGACGGTGAGTCCGAGGCCGTGCAGCACAAACACCGCAGAGAGGGAGGCGATGAGGACGCCGATGTAGTCGACGAAATTGCCGATCTCACGCATACGTTGGACGGCGGCGGTGAAATGTCGATACGGGAGTTCGATCGAACCTGTTGGTGTGTCGGTCGGCATTCGGCTTGCCCACGCTACGAGTGGAAAGCCAATGACGAAGATGAGGAACGAGCGGAAGATGCCTCCGGTCGCCAACTGGCTCGAGACGATGGGGCCGAGCATCGCAACGAGGGTGACGCCGGTCAGGTTCACTCCCATAGCTCGAGTTCGAGCTTCGCCTTCGAAGGCGTCACCGATGATCACAATGCCGACGCCGAGTATGCCAGAGGTGCCCATGCCCTGAACGAAGCGAACCGCGATGAGGCTCCAAAACGAGCGGGCGAAGAATCCAGCGCAGCCAAACACCGAGAACAACAACAGCGCGGTGAGCACCACGCGTCGACGACCGATGCGGTCAGCGAGGTAACCAATCAGCGCCGAGAATAGAACGCCCGGTACCGACACGGCCGCCTGCACCAAACCGATCGAACTGCGGGTCACGTCGAATTCGGTCGCGAGGTCGGGAAGGATCGGCGAAGTTACGGCAAAACCGAGCGTGCCCATCGCTCCAACCGAGATAGCGATCGCCAGCCGTTCCTTCGGTTTGGTCGCGGTGCCAAGGGGATGACTCCACGACCACGATCGTGTCGTCACATCAACTTCTAGACGCCTTGGATGATCATGATGAGGTTGCCGCAGGTGTCGTCGAAGACCGCCATAGTTTGTTCACCCATTTCGGTCGGAGGCATCGTGAAGTTCACACCCAGTTCGACGAGTCGATCGTGCTCTGCCTGCACGTCATCGACCGCGAACTGCGTCATTGGAATGCCATCGGCTTTAAGCGCATCTCTGTACGGCTTAACCGCTGGATGGGTGGAGGGCTCGAGCAGAAACTCGGTGCCATCGGGTTCTTCGGGGGACACGACCGTCAGCCAGAAATGTTCGCCTAATGGAACGTCGTGCTTGATTTGAAAGCCCAGGGTCTGGGTGTAGAACGTGCGGGCCGCCGCTTGGTCGTCCACGTAGACGCCGTTGATGTGAATTCTCATGATGTGCTCCTGCACGCGATGGCGAGTGTCGTGGTGAGCATATTCTCCACGAGCACGATTTCTCCACGAGCACGACTACATCCGAAAGTGTACTGGCCCCTGTATGGCCAGAAAAATAGGTAAACGCTGCAGGTGGCGGGATACCTGCAGCGCTTACGGATACAAGGACGACTGACCGATGCAGAAAGTCGCGTCATTTTCCAGATTTATTTGTCGATGCGGAACTTGCTCAACTTTGCTTCATCGATGGTGACTCCTACTCCGGGTGCGCTGCTGGGGTGTAGGTGGCCGTTGATTGGCATAAATCGATCCGTGCAGATGTCGTCGGCGAGGTAGTGCGGCGAGATGCCTGCCCCGAAGCGCAGGTTTGGCGTGGCCATTGCTT
>CAZHUR010000635.1:0-1554 GCA_964535395.1 uncultured Acidimicrobiales bacterium | reverse complement strand
GTGTCAGAACAAGCCGCCTCTACAACCCCAGCACTCGAGTTGAGCAAGGCCCGCAAGGTCTACGGCTCCGACGACCAAGAGGTCGTTGCACTCAACGACGTAGACCTCACCGTCGACAGCGATGAGATGCTGATCCTGGTCGGCCCATCGGGCTCGGGGAAGACCACTCTGCTCACCGTTGCAGGCGCACTGCTGCGACCAAGCTCGGGCAGCGTCAAGGTTGGCGGCACCGAAATCACCGGCCTCGATGACAAAGAGCTCGCGCGCTTTCGCCGCGACCAGGTCGGCTTCGTGTTCCAGTCGGTCAACCTCGTACCGTTCCTCACCGCCAAAGAGAACCTGCTCGTCGTCCGCCAGTTCGGTGATTCGAAGATCGACTCGGCGGCCAAGGAGCGCGCCGACCAACTTCTCGATGAACTCGGCCTCGGTGGCAAAGGCGGCAATCTTCCGTCGCAACTTTCCGGCGGGCAGAAGCAGCGTGTCGCGATCGGCCGGGCGCTCATGAACGACCCGAGTCTCGTGCTCGTCGACGAGCCAACTTCGGCGCTCGACTCCGAACTCGGTCAGCAAGTGATGGAACTGCTCCGCCGGGAGATCAAAGGCCGAGGGGTCTCGGCAATCATCGTCACCCACGACGAACGTGTCCTCGACTTCGGCGACCGTCAGGTAAAGATGGTCGACGGCGTCCTCACTCGGGAGTAGTTCAGGCCATCACGTTAAAGAGGGCGACGACGGCCCGGGTTCCTCCGTGTTCGCCGTGGAGCCTGTCGTAGATCTGCACGCTTACCAAATCGGGAGCGCTGATGGCTCCTGAGCTCGCAGCGTCGGCGAACCATGCGTCGAACTGGTGCTCTTCGTAGAAGTGTTCGTTGATGCCGATTGCGCAAAGCGCGGTGGGGGCGGAAATGCGGACGATCTCGCTGAGTGCGCTGGGGCCGAGGTGGCCGTGGGTGAAGACTCCGGTACTGATGATGCCGTGGTAGGTGTCGTCCTCGATGGGCACCCCAACAGTGAGGTCGGCTTCGATCAGGTTTCGGTAGGCGGGCGTGTCATGGACGGTTCGTTTCGACCGGGCCACTTCGAGCATTTCTGGTGAGATGTCGAGGCCATCGACGTTGGGCACGCCAAGGTCGCCGAGCGAGACGCCAACAACGCCAGTTCCACAGCCCACATCTGCGATTGCCCCACCCGCTGCGCCTCCGGCATCGAGGAACAGGTGGACGACGTTGTCGTGGTAGACGTAGCCGGTCGCGTCGATGAAGTCCTCGTCGTAGGTCGATGCCCATCGCCGATACAGGTTGCGGCTGTCGTCGGGGGTCTCCACCGAGTACGCAACTTCGAGCAAGTTGTTTGGGTCGCGCTCTTCGGGGACGTCGGCCATGACCTCTGTGCTAACACACGATGTAGGGCGGAGCCGCTTTTTTCGAGAAACCCCACTACTTCGAGGGCGCAGGTCGCACGCCGAGGGCGAAATTCGAACGGGACACCCCAACGAGCCCTGGCCACATCGTTGCCGTGCCACCAGATGCGGTCGACTTGTGATGCAACTGGCAC
>CAZHUR010000634.1:0-1565 GCA_964535395.1 uncultured Acidimicrobiales bacterium | reverse complement strand
TCAATAACGCGGCGGAGGGGGAGTTCTTTGAGATCCTCTTCGTTTCGCGAGCCGATTGTTCCGAGGCGCACGCCTACGAGATGTACGCAGCGGCCAGCATGTGGGGGGCCAACGATGCTTTCCCTGGTGTCGACGCGGCCTTCTGGCAGGGCGAGGACTACTGCCACGAGCAGTACGCACAGTTCCTCGGCGAGGACTACCTGAGCCTGCCCTATGAGTTCTTCACCTTTGTTCCAACCGTGGAGCTTTGGAACGACGGACACCGGGACGCGCAGTGCCTCATCGGTCATGTCGACGGCACGACCCGCGTCACGGGCAGCCTTCGAGATGCTGGGGCGTTTCTAGCGAGCTAGCTGGTTTCTGCAGCTACTGGACGCTGGAGCCCAACAAGAGTTCCGACACCTCGTCGAGGCCCACGACCGAGTGGGCGGCTGATTCCGCGAAGGTGCCATCGGGGTCGAGCGCTATCGCGTGTCCGCCCGAAACGACCGCGGCCTCAACTCCCGGGCGGCTGTCTTCGACGACCGCGCACCGTTCGATCGGCGTATCGATCCGCGCTGCCGCTTCGATGAAGACCGCGGGATCGGGCTTCCAAATGCCAACGTCATAGGCGCTAACCATGTTCTCAGGACCAAAGAACCGGTCGAGTTTGGTCGTCGCCAAGCACAACTCCATCTTTGCCATAGGGGCGTTCGTAGCGACGGCGAATGGGACGCCGCGTTCGGTCAACGACTCGAGGAGTCGTGTTGCTCCGGCGATTTCAGCGAGGCCACTTCGGATGTCGTCGTATTGGCGGACACGGAACTCTGCGAAGAATTTGTCTCGGTCGATGGTGTTGCCCGAACGCTCTTCGATCGCGTCGATGACGACGTTGATGTCGCTGCCCATAAACCGGGTGGCGTCATCGGGATGGACCTCGGCGCCCGCTTCGACGGCCATAGTGGCGAGAAGTGTGAGGGTGATGGTCTCGCTATCGACGAGGGTGCCGTCGTGGTCGAAAATGACCGCGTCGGCGCGCTCACCGATCCAAGGAGTCACGTGCAGTTGTTATGAGGGGATGTCGTTGCCGAGCTCGCCGAATGCCTGAGTGAGGCGCTCGACGAAGGAGACCTCGCCGGCACGGAGCCATGAGCGAGGATCGTACTTCTTCTTGTTCGGCTGGTCCGGGCCCTCAGGGTTGCCGAGCTGGGTCTGGAGGTAATCGTGGTTGCCGGCTTCGTACTCGCGAATGCCGTCCCAGAATGCCCACTGCAGGTCGGTGTCGATGTTCATCTTCACGACGCCATAGCTGATGGCCTCGGAGATCTCGGCCGGGGTCGAGCCGGAGCCGCCGTGGAACACGAAGTTGACCGGGTTTGCTCCGGTGCTGTGCTTGTCTTGGATGAAGGCCTGCGAGTCACGAAGGATCGTCGGGGTGAGCTTGACGTTGCCTGGCTTGTAGACGCCATGAACGTTGCCGAACGATGCGGCGACGGTGAATCGGTCCGACACTGCTGAGAGCTGCTCAAACGCGTAGTCGACCTCTTCAGGCTTGGTGTAGAGGTCTTCCTCTTTCACGTCGGAGT
>CAZHUR010000633.1:0-1569 GCA_964535395.1 uncultured Acidimicrobiales bacterium | reverse complement strand
GCGAAAGACCTTTTCGAAGAAGCCCCTTCCTGGTACGACGCGCCGACTCTTACCGAAGAGGAAACCAACCCGGACTACGTGCCGGCAAAGCGCGAACGGCTCGGCGAAAGCGCCGGTATGGGCTCGCTCGCGAACGGACGCAAGAAGGGTATGGACGCTGGGCGCCAGGCAACCCTGATCTGGGTGTTCATCATCTTCTTCCTTGGTGGTGGAGCCTTGCTCGTCTTGGTGCTCGGAACGGTCCAAAGTGGCGTTGAGCAAGGCCCCCAAGATTTCGTTGTCGGGGCGTGCGCGGACGACTTCCCGACCGATAGTCCGGCGCTGCGCGCCGCTCGGTTGATCGAGTGCGACGGATTCGGCGAGATCACCGCAGTAGTTCAGGCAGAGCCAGAACAGATGCCTGCGATTGGCGAAGGATTCTGGGTCGACTTTGAAGCGCAATGTGAGGACTGGGCCATCATGCCCGGCAGGTACGTCGCCCTCGCCGTAGCCGAGACCGAACAGGAATGGGCCGACGGAAACCGCACCATTATCTGCATCGATGCGTCATAAGCGGTAGCCCGAAATTCCTTTAGGTCGAGCAGCACGGAGTCGACGACTTCGTCACAGAGATTGCGGCATGCGGAGAGAAACCATGAGCCAAGACACACCCACTGCAGGGGCCAATTCAGACTTTGACGAGATCCCTTCCTGGTATGAAGAGACCGCTGCAACCGCGGCCGAGAACGCTGGTCCCGCTCCCCAAAACGCGTCTAGTCCTCGAACACCTCCGCCGCCACCTCGTGAGACACAGGTGAGCTCGAACTCTGCTGCACCACTTCCCAAGATCGACCCCAACCACAAAGGCCTCGGCACGTTGCTACGTGAGCGGTTCGGTCTTGAATCGTCCAAGCCCCCACCTCCCCCGCCTCCGCCTCAACCGTCACCTCCGCCTCCGCCTCCGCCGTCACCTCCTGTTCTGCCACAGACCTCGGAGTAGAGCCACGGAGTAGAACAGCATCGAGCGTTGCAAATCGGCCGATTGTCATAGGCGGCTGATAGAACTACAACCATGGAAGATGTTGACCTCGACACCAGCGAGGTGCTTTTTGAAGTAGCTGGGGAACAGCCCCACGACGCCGCCGACGCCCTTGCAGAGGGCCAGCTCGCGTCCGAGAAGTCCGGGCCTCCCCCATACTTGTCGCCTTCGAGTTCCAGCACGTTCAACTCATGCCAGAAGCGTTGGGAGTTTCGTTACATCCATCGCCTCGCCGATCCTCCAGGCGAAGCTGCGATCGCTGGTACCTTTGCCCATCAGGTGCTCGAGTTGCTCATGGAAGAACCTGGCGAAGCTCGCACCATCGATCGCGCAAAACTGATCGCACGAGAGGTGTGGCCCGAAACTGCCGAGCTCGAAGAGTTCAAGGCCCTCGGTTTTGACGAGGCCGAAGAGCGGCGGTTCCGCTGGCTCGCCTGGACCGCGATCGAGGGGTTGTGGAAGATCGAAGACCCAACGAAAGTCGTCGTGGTCGCGAACGAGCAAAAGGTCGACACTCACTTAGGAGACGTGCCATTTCGC
Organism: uncultured Acidimicrobiales bacterium; assembly: GCA_964535395.1. Lineage (GTDB taxonomy): Bacteria > Actinomycetota > Acidimicrobiia > Acidimicrobiales > SHLQ01 > SHLQ01. Next base: position 11 of record CAZHUR010000633.1, on the reverse strand, counting down.
GGGATCGTCGA
>CAZHUR010000632.1:0-1578 GCA_964535395.1 uncultured Acidimicrobiales bacterium | reverse complement strand
GCGGCAAAGCAATGGCCGCGCTCATCATCGGGGGCATCATTGGTGTGCTGACCATCTTGGTCATCCTCTTCGTTATTCTCGCGATCATCTTTAGTGGTTAGCGGTTGGGCGTCCAACGGAAACGCTTCAGGGCGATCACCGCAGCGACAGCACCCCACCCGAGAATCACGAGCCAGTGATTCCAGGGCCACGCCGCACCATCGGCAAAGGGGTTATAGCTTTCTTGTAGCGCCTGGTTGAGGTGGCTCACCGGGAAGAGATTGCCCACGGTCTGGACCCAATCCGGCACGCCTTCGTTCGGGATGAAGACACCACTCACAAAGTAGAGCGGCAAGAAGACAGCGTTTGTTACTGCAGGCGCTGCGTCCTCTGAAGCGATGATCGTGGTCATGGCCAAGCCGATTGCAGCAAAGGCCATCGCCCCGATGCTCACCGAGATGATCAGGCTGGGAAGCGTGACGAGTTGTAGAGAAACGCCATAGGCCAGTCTTCCGATGATCGAGATCACCAACGTCATGACGAACGCGATCACAGTGCCAGCGAGCGATTGCGACAAGATGAACGTAGCTGGCGAGATTGGAGTGCCACGCACTCGCTTGAGCACGCCACGCTCGCGTCGGGTCGTCATCGTGATCGCGACGTTGACCGCTGTGGCCGACACGATTGCGAGCGTGAGGATGCCCGGCACGTAAAGGGTTGCTACCTGGGCACCGTTCTCGAGCGTTCCGTTCCCAAAGATCGAGGTGAATAGGACCAGGAAGATCAACGGCAAGATGACCGTGAAGAATGTGGCTGCAGGGTTACGACGAAAGATCAGCAGATCGAAATTGAGCTGGCGTCCTACGGCGGCGAGATTCATCGGCTGACATCCTTGGTGAGTTCGAGGTAGACGTCTTCGAGCGTCGGCCGCGCAACGTTGAGTTCTTCGAGGGCGACGTTTTGTTCAAGGGCCCAGGTGGTGAGCTGATGCATGCTCAACAGTGTGTTGTCCGTGCTCACCTGGAAGTTGCCGAAGTCGTTGGTTATCGCCGCGAATTCTGACGGTGGGGGAGGGTCTGTTGTGGCTGGCTTCCAAGTGATGCGGGTTCGGGCATCGACTTGGTCGGCGAGATCTTCGGCAGTGCCGCGGGCCACGATCTGACCAGCCCCGATGATCACGATCCTGTCCGCAAGGTGTTCGGCCTCGTCCATGTAGTGCGTGGTGAGCAAGACCGTCTTGCCGATCTCTCGTAGTGCCTCGATCATGCCCCACGATTCCCGCCGAGCTGAGGGGTCGAACCCGGTTGTAGGTTCGTCGAGAAAGATGAGGTCGGGGTCGCCAACGAGCGCGAGCGCGAGATCGAGGCGGCGCTTTTGACCACCGGATAGTTTGCGAGTGCGTTGGTCGGTGCTGTCAGCGAGGCCAACTAGTTCGAGGGTTTGATCAGGGTCCCGTGGCGAGGTGTAATAGCCAGCCTGCATGCGAACTGCTTCACCGGCTGTCAGTTCAGGAACCGGTTCGGATTCTTGGAGGACGATACCGATGCGTTCTCGCCACGAGAGGGGGGCGGTTTGCGGGTCGACGCCGAGAACGTTGAC
>CAZHUR010000631.1:0-1591 GCA_964535395.1 uncultured Acidimicrobiales bacterium | reverse complement strand
CAAACCATCCACGATCCAGAGCTCACCTCAGCTCCCGGTTCGGTCGGCCAGGTGCGCCACTGCGCAAACGTGCTCGTTAACGAAGCTAAGCGACAGAACCGAAGCACGGTGCTCGTTGGCCATGTCACCAAGGAGGGCGGCCTTGCCGGCCCGCGCGCGCTCGAACATGTTGTCGACACCGTGCTCGAGTTTGAAGGTGATCGTCATCACGCGCTGCGTCTGCTTCGCGCAGTGAAGCATCGCTTCGGAGCAACCGACGAACTCGGTGTGTTCGAGATGGTCCACACCGGCCTCGAATCAGTCGGTGATCCGAGCCGTCTCTTCCTTGCGGACCGGGCCAAAGACGTGGCCGGCTCCATTGTTGTGCCAGTTCTCGACGGTCACCGGCCGCTATTGGTCGAAGTGCAGTCTTTGGTTGCACCGTCGCCGTTGGCGTCGCCACGGCGTTCCGCTCAAGGCATCGACTCAGGCCGCCTCTCGCTCATCATTGCGGTACTCGAACGCCGCTCGAACATTGGCTTTGCCAGAACCGACGTGTTCACCTCGGCCATTGGCGGGGTCAAAGTTGTTGAACCCGCAGCGGACCTTGGTATTGCGTTGGCTTTGGCGTCGTCGGTTACCGCCCAACCTCTCGATTCTGGACTGGTGGCTTGCGGCGAGATTGGCCTTGCTGGCGAACTCCGCCAATCCGCCCAAACTGAGCGACGACTCGCTGAGGCTGCTCGTGTGGGGTTCACTCGCGCAGTTATCCCTGCGGGAGCGCCACCGACCCCCGACGGCATCTTGGGTCTGCGAGCCGAAACCCTCACCGAGGCATTGCACCTCACCGGAATGGTCGGCTCATCAGCTTCACCAAGCAGGGGGACGAGGGGCCAAAACGATCACGCTGCACAGACGCCTCCGCTCACCGGATCCGAACCCGACATCGACTGGACCGTCGTACGGCCACTGCGCCCACGCCGCAGCGACTAAGCCCAGCATCCGGATCGCCAACAACTAGGGTTCCGAGCGGCTAGTCGCGCTCACGGCGACTTGAGCGGGATGCATTCTTCAGTGGGGGTAAACCCTGAGGCAAAGTTCAGGGTGACCCCTGATGACAGGCGTTCGTTGCTCCTTGACGATGTATGTAGGCCATCACGCCGATGGTCTACATCGACAAGGAGACGGACATGGCGGTTATCGAATCGACGACAGCAAACCCAGTGCAGTTGATAGCTGCATACGCTGAGCAGGCACGCAAGGTCTACGGAGAGGGTGACACCCAGGTCGTAGCGCTCGACTCGGTCGACGTTTCGTTTGCTTCGGGAGAGTTCACTGCAATCATGGGGCCGTCGGGTTCTGGTAAGTCCACCCTGATGCACAGCTTGGCTGGCCTCGATCGACTGACCTCGGGGCGAGTAGTCATCGGCGACGTCGATCTGTCGGCGTTGTCCGAGAAAGACCTCACCCTGCTTCGCCGCACGAAGATCGGCTTTGTCTTCCAGGCATTCAACCTCATCCCGACCCTGACCGCCGAAGAGAACATCACGCTCCCTCTCGATTTGGGTAAGACCCAGATCGATCTCGAGTGGCTCAACGAAGTCGTCAGGGC
>CAZHUR010000630.1:0-1599 GCA_964535395.1 uncultured Acidimicrobiales bacterium | reverse complement strand
TCGCCATTGGGCAGCAGGAGGTCTTCCTCTGTCATCTCGTAGTCGGCAGGGAACGTCTTTGCCAGCTGCGCAGCGGTGGGCTCGATCCGCGTATGTGCTTCTTCTGGCAACAGTGCGGAGATGGCCTCCATGATCCGAACCGTATCGGTGCGAGTGCTTCGATACTTCAGGTCGACCGGTTCGCCGACCGCAACCGAAACCGGAGGCGGCTTCACCAGATTGAAGTTGGGAACCTTCTCATTGCGCGGCCAGACCTTTTCGGTGCCCCACAACCCAATTGGAATGACCGGAACCTTGCCACCATCCTTAGCCAGTTGAGCCGCGCCAGGTCGGCCAACGAGGACCGGGTCGAAGAACTTCTGACCTCGAGGGATCGTGCCCTGCGGAGCGATCGAAACAATCTCACCTGCGCGAAGTGCCTCGACGGCCTTTTCTAGAGGTTCGCTCGAACCGCTCCCCCGGTCGACACGAATGCCACCTGCAAGACGAGCGATCGGGCCGACGACCGGGTTGTCGAACAACTCGGCTTTGCCAAGAAAGCGCGAGGGTCGATCGACGATCCCAAAGAGCTGTTGCATCGCCATCACGTCGAAGTAGCTGCGATGGTTAAATGCCAGAATCGCCGCGCCCTCCGTCGGAACGTTTTCGACTCCGGAGAACTGCCACTTCGCGTTCGGCGCGAGCTCGGGACGAGTCAACCAACTCATCGCGTCCTGCATCTCAAAACCAGCCACCTTCAACACGCCCGGAGGTGCGTCGAAGTAGCGGATTTCCCAACCCTGCAGCGCAGCCACCGCAGCGAGTCGGGCGTCGGGATTAACTGCAACGGCGGTTCCAACCGCGGTCAGCATCGGAGTGTCGTAATAGCTGTCGGTATAGGCGGTGCTCTCTTTGAGTGACACGCCGTTCTCGTGGGCCCACCTCTTGATTGCTTTGCGCTTTTTCGGGCCCCACACGAATTCGCCATCGGCCTTGCCGACGAACACTCCTCCTTCGCTCTTCCATTCGGTGCCGATCACAGCATCGAAGCCAAGAGCCTTGGCGAGCGGTGCCATCAACACGACGGGACTGGTGCTTGCGATCACGAGTTTGTCGCCAGCGGCGCGGTGCTGGTCGATGATGACCTTCCCATAGCCGCCAATGGCGTCGATCAGGTCGGACACAGAGTTTTTGGCAGCACGCTCGACGGCCTTGACCGACCAACCCTTGGCTCCGCGCACGGCGAGCTTGGCTAGGCGCATGTTTAGCTTGGTCTCACCAAAGACGTCATAGGCCTTCACCATCAACTCGGCACCGGGCACCGATGCGGCTGCGCTATGGATGCCCTCAGCCTCGAGATGCTTAGCGAAAATGGTCCCCGACGCGTGCGGCAACAGCGTGCGATCGAGGTCGAAAAACGCAGCTCCGGTCATAACTCCACTACACCACGCGGTTTTCGTTCACGAAAGCTAGATCGGCGATCTTGTGTCCGGTGTGACACATTTTGACCGGTATCACATCCATCTAGTTAGAAGCTCTAACTTTCCGGCTTCCGGGGTGTCACAGATATATCAGCGAGGCGTACGATTCGCCTGTGACTGAGACTCAAATCAACAACCG
>CAZHUR010000629.1:0-1603 GCA_964535395.1 uncultured Acidimicrobiales bacterium | reverse complement strand
TCGCGAAAACGCCGAGGCACGATTGCGCGTCCGCGCGAACACCGACGATCTCACCGGGCTGACCAATCGAGGTCGCATGAGCGCCCGTCTGAACGAACTCACCGACGACAACGCCGACTTCGCGATCATCTTCCTAGACCTCGACAGGTTCAAGGAGATCAACGACACCTACGGACACTCTGTTGGCGACGAAGTCCTCAAGCTCGTTGCGACTCGGGTCCAAAGCGCGATTGACCAGACGGCCCCAAGCAGCGAACTCGCACGTTGGGGAGGCGACGAGTTCGTCGTGCTATGCCCGGACCAGTCAACGCGAGATGTTGCCGGCTTTGTCGCTCTGGTAGACCGCCAGTTCGATGATCCATTCCGAACCCGAGCAGGGGAGCACCGAGTTGGGGTCAGCATCGGCACTGCCGACACCACGATGGGTACCGGGCTCGAAGAGGTCATGACCGCAGCAGACGCGTCAATGTATGCGATGAAGCAGCGAGGCGACCGGCGCTCACGCGTCTCGCGCAAGGCGATCAAGTATGTCGAAGAGGCGCTCGCAGACGATCGGGTCATGGCGTATTTGCAACCGTTGGTGTCCGTCGATGTCGACGGAGCCGCTCGCCTATGCGGAGCAGAAGCCCTTGTGCGTATCCGCAATGAGGACGACTCGATCAGTACGCCGTATGCCTTTCTGCCTGCGCTTGGGGCGAGCGAGCAGGCACTAGCACTTGATCTGCGGGTACTGGCTAGGGCGGCGGGTACGACCGCTAGCTTGCATCGGCGAGGCTTGGTTCCGACAGATTTCTCGATAGCGGCAAACTTCGGCGCAGCTGCCATGGCGGACTCCCGTTTGTGCGAGAAGATCCTTGCGACCATCGACGCCGAGAACATGCCGGCGCATTGCCTGGTGGTCGAGATTCCAGAGACAGCTCGTGAGGTAGACCTCGCACAGATAAACCAGTTGCGCCGCGCTGGCGTCAGGATCGCCATCGACGATGTCGGCTGTCAGTTCTCCAACCTGGAACGCCTGGTCGACATCCCGGCTGACATTGCAAAGATCGACCGACGGTGGTTACCCGATGACAACCACCATGGATCGAGAAAGCTCGACCTGCTGACGGGTCTCGTTGAGCAATGTCGCATGCTCAACCTGCAGACCGTCATCGAGGGAGTCGAGACCAAGGCCCAACTCGACCTCGTGCAAGACCTGGGCGTCGACCGCATCCAAGGCTTCTTCTTCGGCCGGCCCTCGCCAGCCAAACAATTCGAACAACAGTGGGCTGGGCCAAACGGGAAACGCCTGCGCGACGGCGGCGGCCACTTCTTCGTGCGCTCCTAGTCGACCAACGCGAATCTGGTGACGTGTACCAGGTACACGTCACCAGTTTCATCCCAACATCTTGGTCAGCTAGCGCTGAGGGTGGCTTCGCCGAAGCCAACGCTGAACCGCTCGCACCAGATCTCGACCGAGCTGAACTCGTTGAGATCCACACCTGCGGGAATCTCGTAGTTCTGGTCGCCGATGTTGCCGGTGAGGTCACCCAGGCTAACGAAGTCGCCATTTGCGGCTCGCAGGTAAACCTTCAGGTCAGGGCCATTTGGTGACGCAAAGTTC
>CAZHUR010000628.1:0-1608 GCA_964535395.1 uncultured Acidimicrobiales bacterium | reverse complement strand
TTCTTAGCAAAGGCCCGAGCAGACGTGGTGAGCGCTCCGAGCCTCGCTCGAGCAGCTACTCAGCTCAACATCGGTGAGTCGCTTCGCCTCGGCCGAGGCGAAGAGCTTTCCGGTGGGCGTCAGAAAGAGTCGATTTTGGCAGACGCTATGGAAGCGGTGATAGCTGCGGTCTACCTCGATGGGGGATGGGACTCCGCTCGAGAACTCATCGATCGCCATCTCCCCGATACCGCGCCAGAGGCCGGCGACATGCCAGGCCGAGGCGACTACAAGTCCCGGCTGCAAGAACTCGCTGCTGAAATGTCAATTGGAGCACCGACCTACGAAGTGACTTCCAGCGGCCCAGACCATAACCTCGTGTTCGTATCAACAGTTACTGTTGGCCAAACGGTGGGGACGGGTCGCGGAACGTCTAAGAAACAGGCTCAACAGCAGGCAGCTCGTGCTGTTTTGGACGAATTAGACGGTCAAACCCAAGAAAAAGTCGCTCGAACAGAGCAGGAAAGTGGACAAAGTGAGCAGCAACCTGCCACTGTTCCCTGCGGAGGAAGTCAATGAAGGCAGAACTACCCGAGCTTGAGCTTGTGCGTCGCGACCTCGAACGAGAGATTGTTGGGCGCAAGGTAAAGGAAGCAACGGCCGCCGGTATGGCTGTCTTGCCCAGGTACAAAAATCGAAAGAGTTTCGCAGCTCAACTCGAGGGCGTGAAGATTGCGGGTGTGCTGCGACAAGGCGAATTTCTCCTTTTTCCGCTCGACACCGAGGACATCCTCGTCGTTCGAATGGGCAACGGCATGCTGCGGCGCCACGCCAACCGCGACAAAGAAGAGAAAGGCACCCAGGTAACGATCACGTTCACCCAGGGCGGCCAACTGCGCTTCATCGATGACGACGGCACGGGCGAAGTGGCCGTCGTTCCCAAAGACGATGTGATGGGCGAGTTCCCAGAGCTCAACGATCCCGCGATCGACGCAATCGACACGCCACTATCGTGGCTGTCGTTCCGCGACATCCTCGAGCAAGAGACCATCTCGCTCAAAGAACTTCTCACCAACGGCAAGCTTTTGGTTGGGATCGGCGGTCTCTACGCAGACGAAGTGCTCTTCGACTCCGGCCTGCGCTACGACCGCCAGTCGACGTCGTTGTCGACACAAGAGGTACGTCGTCTCTACCGCTCCCTGGTCGAGACCATGCACAACGTCATCAAGTACCGCGGAACCAGCCTCGAAGACCGCCCATGGGTGGACGTCTTTGGTGAACCTGGAACCTTCGACCAACACCTGCAGGTCTACGGACGAGAGGGCGAACTCAGCCCCCGGTCCCGAACCCCAATCCAACGCTCCAAGTTCAAAGGCGAGTGGACCTACTACTGCGAGACGCAGGTCTAATTCGAGGGCGCAGCGAGCTCCGCTCGCGATTTTGCGCCTCTTCTAGACCTGGGTGTTGTCCCCTTCGGGGAGCGTTCAAGCGCCACGAAGGCTGATCCGCCGGAGGCGGTGTTTGCTGGCACGCAGGCTTTGCGCCGGAGGCGGCGTTTGGCTTTGCCTCTAGGACAGGGGTTCGCCTATTGGTGGGGGGATTTGCTGGAGCTTTTTGGCTCGTCGCCTA
>CAZHUR010000627.1:0-1609 GCA_964535395.1 uncultured Acidimicrobiales bacterium | reverse complement strand
GGTATTTACTGCGCCAGTCCCGAGAACAGCACCGCCCGAAGAACACACCACATGCCACAACCATCGATAGCCATCGACGCCGAAGAGCGTTTTGCCCAGCATCACGACGAGATCACACGGCTCCAGGCACAACGTGAACAAGACGGCGATCACGCAGCTCAGGCGCGCGCTCTTGCCCAAAGCCTCACAAACACAGTTCAGCCCCTCCGTTCGCTCTTTGATCCCATTCGCTCGCTGCATACAACCACCACGTGGCAAGGAAACGCAGCCACAGAGAGCCGAGTCCGACTCGACGGCCACGAAACCCGAACCAACCAAGCAGTTCGCCAGATCGACGCTCTCATCGACGATCTCGAACAACTGGCTCTACAACTCGAACAGCAACGAAATGCAGGCCTCGGCGAGATAGAAGACCTCCGTTGGCAGATGTATTTGCTTGAGAAACAGCTCACATAGGTCAAAAGACCCACAAAAGATGTCATCTGGCCTCACATCGCACCTCCAGCTACCGACGACAGGGGAATGTCGAATACCTTCGCGCGTGCACTCGCCTGCGCTCTCACGTTCCTTCTTCTGACCCCTGCCACCGCCGCAGCCCAAACCGAGTCAGAGTTTCAGAACAGCATCGAAGATCTTGAGAACTACGAAGTCCCAGAAGAAGCTGGATCTCTCACGTCCAACTGGGTCGACCCAGCTATTCGTTATGACCTCGACCCAACCTCACTCGCTCCGGTCCCAGATTTCGACTTCGACACGCTGCACGACAGCGAAGTTCTCGCTGCCGGTATCGCCTCAGCCGTCGAAAACGATCGTCTTGAGATCTTTCGTGATCGACACCTTAGAGTTCTCCAGGTCATCGACACGCTCGCTCTTGAGATCAAGGGTGTCCAAGCCGAGATGGCCGATCTCCAGCCGCAGATCAACAAGCTCGTCGACGATATCGACATCGAGAACGGTCACCTCGACCGTCTGGCAGGTGAGATCGACGACTTCCAAGCCGCCATTGCCGAGTTTGCGATCAGCGCCTTCATCGGCGAAGACGATTCAGACGAGATCTACCTCACCAACCCCAACGCCGAACTGAGTGCCGGCCGAATCGTGACCGATGAAGTTCGAGAAGAACAACGCGTCCAGATCGGCCTTCGTCGCGACGAGGTTGCTGAACGCGAGGTCACCCTCGACGAATTGACCACCGACCTCGATGCACTTCGCGAGATCATGGACGGCCTGCGGGAGGAGCGGGCCCAGTTCCATGCCTTCCGAAACGAAGCAATGGAGCTCACCGACCAGACCGCTGCGCAATACCAAGTGGTCTTGCACGAACAAATCCCTGAGTTTGTTGAAGGAACTGATATCCCGCTCGTCGCACTCAACGCCTACGTCATCGCGGCTCGCACGCTCGAAACCGAAGATCCGGTCTGCGGGATCCACTGGTCGATGCTCGCGGGTATCGGCCGCATCGAGAGCATCCACGGATACTTCGGCGACTCGACCCTCGACATCAACGGAAACACGACCACCGATATCCATGGCCTCCCGCTCGATGGCCGAATCCTGTCCGGGGCCGAGTTCGTGACCGAAGGTACCGACGTGCCAGCGGCCACTGGAC
>CAZHUR010000626.1:0-1624 GCA_964535395.1 uncultured Acidimicrobiales bacterium | reverse complement strand
GTTCGCAATGCCGAGAAGGGTGACGATGCCATTGCGCGAATTGTCGCAGAGCACCCAGAAGCTGACGTGGAACGAGTGGACTTGGATCTAGCCGACCTCGCTAGCGTGCGTCAAGCGGCCGAAGTCGTTGCGAAGGAACCAAGGCTCGACGTGCTGGTGAACAACGCCGGCATTATGTGGAACCCCAAGACCATCACCACCGATGGCTTCGAAAGCCAGTTCGGCGTGAACCACCTCGGCCACTTCGCCCTCACCGGGTTACTACTACCAACCCTGGAGGCTACGCCGGACAGCCGGGTCGTGACCGTGTCCAGCACCGGCCACAAACTGGGTCGTGGCCACATCTACTTCGACGACATCAACGCAGCCGCCGATTACCACCCGAGGAAGCGCTACTACGCCAGCAAGCTCGCCAACCTACTCTTCGCATATGAGCTCGATCGGCGGCTCAGAGCGAAAGACTCATCGACCATCTCGCTCGCTGTTCATCCCGGTGGATCTGATACCGAACTCACCCGTCACCTGTCGCCTAACTTCCTGCGCATGACCGAGATGATGAAGCCGCTGTGGAACTCCGCCGAGTCCGGAGCATGGCCGACCGAACTGGCCGCGACCGCCCCCGGACTCAAGGGAGGACAGTATTTCGGTCCGAGTCGATACCAGGAACTATCGGGGCCCGCGCACAAGGTCGACTCCAGCAAAGCGAGCAAAGATCGCGCCAAGGCAGAACGACTTTGGGACCTGTCCATCGAAATGACCGGCGTCGACCCGAAGATCTAGCTGCCGACCGGCAGTTCCGACAGTCTTGCCAGCCCGCCACGGCTCTACACTGACGAACTCATATGACAACTGATGAGCTCGACCCAGCAGAACAGTTCGCCGAACTGATGAACACCGGACGGGAGTTGCTGAAAGGCGGGCTACCCCAGCAGTCGTTAGAACAGTTTGAGGCAGCTATACAGGTCATGCCGATAGCTGGCATTGCTCACTTCGACCGGGCGACGGCGCTTCATCAACTTGGCGAACTCGACAAAGCCGAAGTCTCCTACGGGGTTGCGGTGGCATTGCTGCCCGAGGGTGAACATGTGCGCTCGTTGGCCTACCTCAACCGTTCACCGATTCGAGAACAAATAGGCGACATAACCGGAGCGATCGCTGACCTGGTGCGAGCCTCGGAGACGGAAGGAGCTCCCGATGGTATTGAGGCACGCCTCGGAGCTCTAAAAGAGCAACGAGACCTCGACACCTCTTCTGCGAACCGCGAACGTTTGAAGCTGCAGAACCTCTTCGACCAGGGAACCTCGCATCTAGGGTCAAGCCCTTTCGTAGCGCTGTCCTTGTTGACAGAAGTGGTCGAACGAATCCCACCCCTGTCGAACGCCTTCTACGCACGCGGCATCGCGAACGTGGAGCTCAAACGAGTTGAGCCAGCCATGGAGGACTTCGAGAAAACCCTCCAACTCGAGACCAACGCAACCGGAATGCGCGCCGAAGCACTCTTCAACTACGGCTCACTGCTGCATGCCAAAGGTCGTGACGAAGAAGCTCTCGCTGCCTTCCAAGAATGTCAGGAACTCGCAAACGACCCATCGATCGATTTTCCACGAATCAGCGACGCTGCAAA
>CAZHUR010000625.1:0-1634 GCA_964535395.1 uncultured Acidimicrobiales bacterium | reverse complement strand
GGTGGCACAATGGTCGAGCCAGGACTCACCGCCGCAGGTCACCCAGCATTTGAGAACCTGCGCTCTGGCCAGGTATTCGTGGGCGAAGTTCCGATCCCAGCTGGTTTGCGACTGGCGTACCTCACCCCGTTTGTCGATAGCACCAACACCCCGGTAGGCATCCTTGCGTCCGACGTTGGCTTTGTTGACGACCTCAACCGCACTAACTCTGACGTCACGCGCAACACCCTGCTCTACACGGGCCTCGTACTCGGTGTGATTCTCGCTGCTTCGGTCTTCTTCCTCCGTCAGTTTGCACGCCCCCTGTACAAGCTCATCGGCATCGCCGATTCGCTCGGCTCACGCTCAGCCGTGGACGAGGAGCAACTCGAAAGAACAACGTCTGGGCTCGTCGATCGAAGCGATGAGATCGGTGCGCTGGCCCGAGGTCTCGGCAAGTTCGCAGACGTACGCGGACAGCTTGAGAATCAGGCGTACTTTGATTCGCTTACAAAACTTCCGAACAGAGCGACGCTCCTCGCTGGGGTCTCGCGCTTGTTTGCTACGAACGCACAAAGTACGTTCGCCATCTCGATCTTGGGTGTTGATGGCTTCAAGCAGGTCAACGACAGCTTCGGCCAGGTCGCCGCCGATGAACTATTGGTCGCGTACTCCGATCGTCTGAAGAGCGCACTCAAAGACGACGAGGTTCTAGCTCGCGTCGGTGGCGATGAGTTCGCCGTAATCTCCCCTGTCGATCCTCGTGATGAGGAGTGGGCGAAGGGGCTGCACCAGCGTTTCGCTACCGCTGTCGAAGAGCCGATCAGCACAAGCTCCGGTGAAGCACGAATCTCGGTGACTTCAGGCCTGGCGCTCGCCCCGCGAGACGGCACTGAAGCTGAGAAGCTGATGGCAAACGCCGACCTCGCCCTCGACGAAGGTAAGCGACGTGTCCGTGGTTCCTTCCAGGAATACCTGCCACGTCTATCAGAAGGCTTTGAACGCCAGACCCAGCTACTTCCCGAACTTCGCAAGGCAGTTGACGAGGGTGGGCTCGAAATGGCCTACCAGCCGATCTTCGATCGCACCGGACGCGTTAGAGCAGTGGAAGGCTTGACCCGCTGGAACCACCCAACACTCGGTGTCATTCCACCAAGTGACTTCATCCCTCTCGCCGAGAACTCCGGCATGATCTCTTCGATTGGCGAATGGTCATTGGAGCGTGCCTGTGTCCAGATCGACAACTGGCAGAAGTCGCTCGAAGAGGTTCCATCTATCTCTATCAACATCTCGACCATGCACCTGCGTCACCCCGACTTTGTTCGCTACGTAGCTCGCCTCTTCCAGGCGTACCCCGGTTCACGCGGCAAGTTGACGATGGAAGTAGATGATCGAATCATGAACGAAGACGACCGAGAATGGCACACCGAGATTCTTGAACAACTCTCCTCTCTCGGCATCGTGTTGTCGATTGACGATTTCGGCAACGCCTACTCGTCTTTGACTCAACTCGATGGACTCAACGTTCACGAGGTCAAGGTCGACCGTGGCTTCGTTGCACGAGCTGCTCAGAGCTCGGGCTATCTCCAGCTTCTTCATGGCATGATCAGCCTCGTCAAGGGTCAAGGAAAGACGGTTGTGCTTCAGGGCATCGA
>CAZHUR010000624.1:0-1638 GCA_964535395.1 uncultured Acidimicrobiales bacterium | reverse complement strand
GATTCGGATCGACCCTCAAGTACTTGGAGACACCATGGCCCGTCCGGACGGACGCTCAGCAGACGAACTTCGCCCCCTTTCTTTCCATCGAGATTTCGTCGACACCTGCCAGGGGTCGGTGCTTGTTTCCTACGGACGCACTCGAGTGCTGTGCACGGCTTCGGTCTCCGACGACGTGCCGCGCTGGATGCGTGACAGCGGCAAGGGCTGGGTCACTGCCGAATACTCGATGTTGCCGGGCTCGAGCCCCGAACGCATCCGCCGCCGCACCTCCGGCCGAAGCCAAGAGATCCAGCGCCTGATCGGCCGCTCGCTTCGAGCTGTCGTCGACATGAAAGCGCTAGGTGAACGAGAGATCGTCATCGACTGCGATGTGCTTCAAGCTGACGGAGGCACACGAACCGCATCTATTACCGGCGGTTACATAGCGTTGCACGATGCAATCACCCGAATGATTCAAGCCGGCCAACTCGAAGAGAGTCCGCTCACCTCCGAGTGCGCCGCAATCTCGGTCGGAGTGTGCAACGGCGAAGCAGTTCTCGATCTGCCATACATTGAAGACTCGACCGCAGAGGTCGACATGAACGTCGTCATGGATGGTGCAGGTAACTTCATCGAGGTTCAGGGCACCGCCGAAGGAGCCACGTTCGATCGAGATCGCCTAAACGAGATGCTCGATCTCGCAGCTTCTGGAATCGCCACGATCACCGAAGCCCAACGAGGACTGTTGTCGACACCACCCGCCGAGCTCCCGGGGCGCTAGCGGTGGGTTCTGCCGAGAGCTCGCCGCCGCAGGTCGTGATGGCGAGCGCCAACCCGGACAAAGTCGCCGAGATTGCCGAACTGATGGCCGACGTTGCCGAGATCCTGCCTCGCCCTCCAGAAGTTCCCGATGTCATCGAAGATGCCGACACCCTCGAGGGCAACGCCCGTCTCAAGGCAGTAGCGATCTGCGAGGCGACAGGCATCGCGGCGATCGCCGACGACACCGGACTTGAGATCGACCACATTGACGGGGCGCCCGGGGTCTACACCGCTCGATTCGCGGGGGAGGGGGCTACCTACCAAGACAACGTCGACAAGACCCTCGAAGTGCTCGACGGTGTGCCCGAAGCCCAGCGCACAGCTCGGTTCAGAACCGTTGCGCTACTCCGATATCCAGATGGGTCTGAGATCGTGAGCCACGGCGTAGTCGACGGACGCATCGCAGTTGCTCAACGGGGCGAGGGCGGCTTTGGCTACGACCCGATCTTTATCCCCGACGGCTGCGACGGAGCGACCTTCTCGGAGATGACCAACGAAGACAAGAACGCCATCAGTCACCGCGGCAGAGCCTTCAGGGCGCTCAAAGCGCAACTCGCACGTTCCTAAGTCGATCAAATTCGGGCGGAGCCCGGATCGGCTCACGACATCACGACGACCAGCGCATTCCGAGGAAGTTGACGAACTCTTCGGGGCCAACCGGCTTCGAGAAGAGGTATCCCTGCACGAGATCACAATCGAGTGCTGCGAGCTGTTCGAGTTGGTCTTCGGTCTCGACACCTTCGGCAACCACACGCAGGTTCAGGCCGTGAGCCAGGGCAATCGTGGCACGCACGATCGCTGAATCGTTCTCGTCGGTGCCCAAGCCATCGACGA
>CAZHUR010000623.1:0-1639 GCA_964535395.1 uncultured Acidimicrobiales bacterium | reverse complement strand
CACATCGGTAATGCCGTGCTGTTCGGCGTAGGCCTGAGCGCGCGATACATCCGCGCGGCAACCCGAGTGACGACCGCACTGTCGATCAGAGCGACCGGAGCGATAAGCGCGTTCGGAGCAATGCGCGCTGCACCGAGCACACCAAATCGAAGTGGTTTCATGTCGGTTTCGTCTGCCATCTCGCCAACCTACCGCGGGGACAGGCCCCATTCCCCCGTTTTGGGGCCTGTCCCCAAAACCCCCTTTTGGCGACAGGCCCCGTTTATAAAGATGTCGAATTCTTGTCCCCCCGAAGTGCTGCTCGTGCGTGTCACCTCTGTAGATGCGCCACCCCCAACAAAGAGGAGCACTACATGACCACGACCAGTTGGCAAGCAAGCAGCGGCGGAGACGTGGAAGACGTCAGCACCCCCGAAAACCCCTGTCTTTCTCGACTTGACGCTGCCGGAGCTGGTTTTCAACAGTTCGACGCGAGTAGCGACCTACCGACCGGCTCGATACGCGGTTCGATACGCACGGGCAACTACTTCGCCCTCTACGTTGAGACCGCTACGAATCGAGGTCGCCGTCAGTTCAAGTTCGTGCCGACCAATGCCGACGCAGAGCTTCGGTTCCGATACCGGTATGAAGCGGGCCTCGGTACCGAAATCAGAAACGATCAGTTGCAATCGCTTGAGCTGGAACTCGCCAGAATCGCAAGCCAGGTCGAGCCGGGAACGACGATCGACTCGATCGAAGAGATCTTCGTACGCACGAGTGGCACGGTCGAGATAGAGATCGCCGCCAGCCAAGTCGTCACCCCTCCTGAAGAGATCGGCGAGATCACCAGCGCCGAAGCAGCCCGCTTCTTGTTGCAGGCAACGTTTGGGCCGACTACCGAATCGATCGAGGAGCTTGTGGCAAGGGGCAGCTATGAAGCGTGGATCGACGAGCAGCTGGTCGCCCCGGTCTCTACGACCCTCGACTACGTGAAGGCCAACAGCAACGGCAGCTTAAGAACGACACGTCATCACGTGTGGTTCGACAACACGATCAACGGGCCCGACCAACTGCGTCAGCGGGTGGCGTTCGCATGGAGCGAACTGTTTGTCATCTCCGATCTCGACTATGTGCTGAGCAACTCGCAATATTCGGTTAGCCAGTACTACGACCTGCTGGCCGAGCAAGGTCTCGGCAACTTCCGCACCTTGCTCGAGACGGTCACGCTTCACACGACGATGGGTGTGTACCTCTCGATGCTGGCCAACGAGAAGGCCGACCCTGCCCGCAACATACGGCCCGACGAGAACTTTGCACGAGAGGTGCTGCAGCTCTTCACGATCGGGCTGCACGAGCTGACTCCGAACGGCGAGGTCCAAACATCGGGCGGTCAGCCAATCCCGACCTACGACCAGGCAACGGTGGAAGAATTCGCGCGGGTTTTCACCGGGTGGAGCTACGACGGGATGCGTCGATGGGGCGACACCAATGCCGGCTTCTTCTTGCGGGAATCACCGATGGTTCCCTACGAGGAGTTCCACGACACTGGTTCAAAGCAACTGCTCAACGGCACCGTGCTGCCAGCGGGTCAGACAGCGAGGGCCGACCTCGAAGCCGCCCTCGACAACATTTTTAACCACCCAAATGTAGGTCCATTTAT
>CAZHUR010000622.1:0-1650 GCA_964535395.1 uncultured Acidimicrobiales bacterium | reverse complement strand
GGCCGTGGTTCTGATGGATAAGCGCCTTGTTGTCCCCGAGGGCAACGGCCATCGCTCGAGCGACTTCGGTGTCGAGCACGATGGCGCCGCTGCCCGCATCGCACATGGCAACGTCGTTGTAGAACGCGGTGGCGTCTTGGGTAATCATCTTCAGCGGTTTGCCGAGCGACGAAAACGTCTTGCCATACATCGAATGCGAGTGAGCTGCTGCAATCACGTCGGGGCGAGCCGCGTGAAGTTGGCCGTGAATTGCAAAGGCCGCAGCGTTCACGGGGCGATCACCCTCGACAACTTCGCCTTCGTGGTTGACGAGGATGAGGTCGGACACGGTCATGAGTTTGAAGTTCGACCCGAACGGGTTCACCCAGAAGTGATCGGTGTGTTCTGGGTCGCGCACGGTCACATGGCCAGCCGCACCTTCGGCGAGATTCATGCGCCCCATCACCCGAAGGCCGGCGGCCAGTCGTTCCTTGCGATTCTGGCGTTCGGTCTCGAAATCTTCGGACACGTTGGGGCGAGGCAGCTTCAAGTGCTCTTGCTTTGGGGTGAACTCACCAAGTTCTTCGGCTACATCGGTCATGACTGGCCTCCAGCGTGCTGCCTTCGCGCCGGATGACCCGCACGCAGCTTGGTTCTTCACGGTAGCGCACTCAAAAGTCTGGTCAGCATCGTCTCTACATGATGCGCCTGCGAAGAGTTTGGTCCTTCGTGCGACAATGACACCGTGATCGACCAGCTCATTTCATCGTGGCCGTTTCTGGCCGAGTGCATGCTCACCGACCTGCCCGGCGAATTCGATCGCAACTATGGAGTTGAACGACGGGGTGAGTTCACACATGTGGTCAAGGTGATGCGAGCTGGAGTCGACCCAGAGCTGATCGAGTTACAGGTTGGGGCGATCGAACGCTGCGTGGCTGCAGGTATTGGTACAAGCGCTGTTGTGCGCGCCGCTGATGGTGCATCGTGGGCGTCGGTAGATATCGACGGTTCGCCACATATCGCGTGGGTGGTATCTGCGCTCGCGGGGCGAATGCTCGATGACTTGATCGACTATCCGGTGGCGCTTGTTGCCGACATTTCCCGCATGGTGCCTGCGTTGCATGCGAGCGTTGCCGATGTCGACATGGCGGTGCTCGACCGTCCGCTCAAGTGGAATATGTCCGACGCTGGTTGGGTCGCCGACTCGCTGTCGGCGGTCGAATCAGGTGCTCGGCGTGATCTCGTTTCGGCAATTGTGTCGCGTCATCTCGATTCGGTGCAGCCGCAGATTTTGGCGATGCGGCAGGTTCCCATCCACAACGACCTCAACCCCAACAACCTGTTCGTCGAGCCGGTTGCGGTGGGAGAGTGGCAGCTCTCTGGTGTCATTGACTTTGGCGACATGGTTCGCGGTGCCCGCATCGTCGACTACGCAATCCTGGCTGCCTACGTGTTGGCCAAGAGTGAACGACCCGTCGATCTATTGTGCACCCTCGTCGCTGCAGCCGACGCTGAATCCCGGTTCAACGATGACGAGTTGGCAGTGCTGCTGCCCCTCATCGAAATGCGGCTAGCTACCTCGGTCGTGAATTCTGCCCTGATGAAGATCGAACGACCCGATGACCCCTACGTCATCGTTTCCGAAGCGCAGTCGTGGGCGTTGCTCGACAC
>CAZHUR010000621.1:0-1658 GCA_964535395.1 uncultured Acidimicrobiales bacterium | reverse complement strand
CAGTTCGACCAGTTCTGGGCGGTTGGCCCCACGACGTTTGAAGAGCTCAGCATCGACGCGACCGACGTAGACATGGAACGAGTGGCCTTCGACGATCTACGACTTGCCCAAGACTCAGTCGTACAAACGTCCACCTCCGGCTCGGCGTTCGAACCAGTCGAGCTTGGACGAGCCGACGTCTTGCGCGAACAGATCTTCTCCCCACTGGTCGCTGCGGTCGATGGTCACTTCGTTGTCTACAACAACATCCCATTCGGATGGGGTGCGGGAGGCGCCCTAATATCTGATGACGGACTCGAGTGGACCGAGGTCGACAGTAACCTGCTCGATGAGATTGTGGTCGAAGCGCTCGGCGGGCTGTTCGTCAACCGTGACGACTGGAAGCTACGGATCGTGCTGGACGACAACGATGTTGTCGCCCAACAACGTGTGGACGGTGTAAGTCCGTACACGCCGGTTCCAACGCCCGATGTGCAGGCTCAGGCCCAACTCGGATTCGGAACAGACTTTGGCGGAGCGATTGTGTGGCAAGACAACATGGCGAACAGCTTGGTCAGCATCCGGTCGACGATCGAAAGCAGCGGCTACCAATTCGAGATATTCGACAACTTCACGTTGGCCGCCACCGCTCCCGACGGAACGGTGGTCAGCGAGGGCCAATCATTGAGCGGAGTTCCTCAAGATCGAATTGTTCTCGATAGCTACGGCACGATTCGTCTGTACGACACCGATGGAACCGTCTTGACTTCGATCGAGCTCGCCGACATCCACGAGGCCTTCTTCACGACCGGAATTCGGGCCGAGAACCCGCCCGCCAGGTTCATTAGTTGGGCCACCGTGAGCGACGACTGGCGCTTCGCCGAACTCGACGGGTTGGCCGCGGCGATCTGGAATTTTCAGGAAACCGAGCGGGGTCTGCTCGCCACAGCGTTCCATGACCCAAGCCAAGCCTTGCTGATCGAGTGGCCCGAAGAGTTCGGCGAATGACGAGTTGTACAGGATTTTTCACCCCACAGGTCGGAAATCCTGTACAAAAACTGTCAATGGCCTAGCTGGTCGGTGTCGACGAGGCGGAAGAGCAGGATCAGCGCTGGAACGACCAGGACCGTGGCGATCGCTGCTGCGATGAGAAGCGCTGTCAGTGTGGCTGGGTGGCCAGCACCGTCCGCGATCGTGACGTTGTCTACCAGGATCCACGGATACTGGGCAAAGCCCCAGCCAGCCATCACTGCGCCAACCGCGGCTACCGCCGCAAAGCGGGCACGTCGGGTGTATCCCTGAGCCAACATGACCATCGTGAACGAGCCGGCGATGGCGGCGATGATGATCTCTGGGGTACCGCGACCGGTGAGACCGTCGAACAGAGTTGGCGCGTCAGTGGCCAACACGGCAATGCCACCGAGCGAGATCAGGCCGGTGATGCTCCCTGAGATAAGGCTCTTCTTTCGCAGGTCTTCGGTGAGTTCACTGTCGCCGGAACGCTCGGCTTCTTCGGTGAGGAAGACCGCAGCGAGAAACGCACAGGTGCCGGTTGCGAGCACACCCCCGAGGATCGAGGTTGGAGAGAGCCAGATCACTTCGTCGGTAATGCCTGCACCGACTCGGCCCGACGCAATCGCACCGGCGATCGTGCCGAGGAAGAACGGGGTGAACAGCGA
>CAZHUR010000620.1:0-1659 GCA_964535395.1 uncultured Acidimicrobiales bacterium | reverse complement strand
GAACGGAATGCACCTCGACCTCGACGGTGACCTCGTTCAAGTTCAAGCCTTCCAACACGTCAAGCCTGGTAAGGGCGGAGCGTTTGTGCGTAGCACGCTAAAGAACGTCCGCACGGGCTCCACGGTCGATCGCACGTTTCGCGCCGGTGAGAAGGTCGAGCGCGCAATGATCGACAAGCGCGACATGCAGTATCTGTACAAAGAGGGTGCCGACTTTGTGTTTATGGATACCGAGACGTACGACCAGCGAAATGTGGCCCCCGAGACCCTCGGAGATGCTGCTGACTACCTGATCGAGGGACGCACGGCGAACGTGCTTCTGTACGGCGAGGAGATCGTCGGGACCGATCTGCCGGCATCGGTTGAGTTGACGATCGCCGAGACCGAGCCAGGCCTACAAGGCGATCGTTCATCGGGCGGCACCAAGCCAGCGACCCTCGAGACCGGTAAGTCGATCCAGGTTCCGTTGTTCATCAACATTGGCGATGTGGTCAAGGTGGATACTCGCTCGGGCGACTATCTCTCCCGGGTCTAGGGAATGGATCCACTTCAACTCACCCGGCGAGAAGATCGCGAGACCGCTCTAGCGACCTTGTACGAAGCAGATATGACCGGTGATCCAATCCCGGAAGTTCTCGAGCGCAATCACGCCGATGACGACGACTACGCCACCGAGGTAGCGGCCGGAGTCAGCTCTCACCTCGAACAGATCGATGCGACCATCGACGCCGTGGCCGAAGACTGGACCGTGTCGCGAATGGGCGGCATCGACCGAAGCATCTTGCGGATGGCCGTGTGGGAGCTGTTGCATCGTTCCGACGTACCGACCACGGCGTTGGTCTCCGAAGCGGTTGCACTCGCCGAGGAATACTCCACGGAGAAGTCGGCGCCGTTCATCAATGGCATTCTCGTGAAACTGGCATCGACGGAGCGCGGAGACTGAGGGTGTCGGGCCCACCTAGATCCCTTCCCGAAGTGTGCGCGGGGATTGCCGATCGCGACGGGTTTGTCTTGCGCCCTTGGAACGCCGACTGGGCACAAACCCTCGTAGATGCGTGGAACGACCCGGTAATCGCCGAGTGGAACCCGGTGCCTCCCGAGCCATCGATCAGCGTCGCCAAAACTTGGATTTGGGGCACTGCGTCGCAGAACGAGGCGAGCATCGGCATCGACGTCGTGATGGTCGATGTTGCGAGTGGCAAGGTCGCTGGTGAGATCGGCCTGCAAGTAGACCCGAGCCAAGCAATTGCCGAGTTCGGCTTCTGGATGGCGAGTGAGTTTCGGGGGAAGGGTATGGCCAAGACGCTGTGCGCTTTTGCCACCGACCTCGCATCAGAACTTGAACTGAAAGGCCTGATTGCCTTGGTCGACCCCGCCAATGAAGCAGCTATCGGCTTGCTCGAGTCGCTGGCGTGGCCCGAACTGCCAACCAAGTCGGAACGACGAGCGTTCGCCTACCGCGCGCCCTAGCTAGATAGAAACCTGCCCCGAGACCACCGTGACGGCGTCGCCGCCGATCCAGATTTCGCCATCGGCTTCGGTTACATGAACGAAACCCGCGCGTCCCAGCGCCGTGCCCTGGCGAGCAATGTACGGAGCAGTGAGCGTGCTGTTGCCGAGCAGCCATTGCGCGACCGAAGCGTTGAGTGAGCCAGTGAC
>CAZHUR010000619.1:0-1662 GCA_964535395.1 uncultured Acidimicrobiales bacterium | reverse complement strand
CGATGCCACCAACCCACCAAATTGGCGAGCGTGGATCTTCGGTGGTGAACACGATCCGGAACTCGTCCGGCTCGTCACCGTCGATGTTCCAGATCACGATGCGGCCCTGAATGTCGTCGCCGTTGTGGTCGATAACAAGATCGGGGGCGTTGATGCGGAACTCTGCGGGCTCCCAGCGGGAAGTCTGTTGAGCAAGAACGATGTCGGGATCATCGGAGTTTTCAAGATCAAGGAACGGCGTGTCCGCTGAGGTGAAAACGACCTCGGTCTCTTCATCATTGAGCTGGGTGATCGAGCCCGGGCTTGCGAGCAGCGAGTTCACCTCATCGGCGGTGCCGGCCCACGTGACGTCGATCGTGCGTCGGTCCGCCTCGCCGGAAATCACCAACGCCACCCGTTCGTTGTCGAGATCGAAGTTGAACGGAAGGTCCCCAACCTCACCGGTTCGGTTGGCTTCGTCGATCGCTTCACACGGATCGCCGCCCCAGATGGCCTCTTGGAGCGGGTCAGTGCACACGACGATCGCTTGTGCAGATAGGTCGACGCTGCCGTCGGCCTGAACACGAAGTTCTTCGATATAACCGTCGCAAGCGCTCAGCAGAATGCTCAGCAACACGAAGAGGGCTAGGCGAAAGCGCATCGCAGAGATTCTCACACGCCGTTACAAGAAATGCGCCTCAGGCACGGCCTGACTTTCGTGACATCTTCAACAAGGGAGTACACTCTGGCCGTTGCACCTACCGAAGTCCGGTGAGAATCCGGCGCTGTCCCGCAACGGTGATGTCCATCCCTCGGGGTCGACGAGTCCGGTCGAGTAGCGCGATGTCCCATAACCAACCAACGCCCTCGAGGAAGGGGCTGGTCGGCACGGTTTCCTGTGCGCGATCGGCAAGGAGACCCCAATGACTACCCGCTCGCTCACCGCCAGGTTTGGCACGCTCTCGAAGCTGCTGTCCCTCTTACTGGCGCTCACCCTCATCGCAGCCGCATGCGGTGCGGACACTCAAGTTGACGTGGCCGCAGAAGCCGAAGCCCTTGCCGAGGGTCCAGAGGCCGAGGACGAAGAAGCCATGGAAGACGAAGAAGCGATGGAAGACGAAGAAGCGATGGAAGACGAAGAGGCCATGGAAGACGAAGAGGCGATGGAAGACGAGGAAGTCACAGAGGATGAACTCGTAGCTGCGGAGGACGAGGAAACTCCCGAGATTCGCATCGTGTCTATGAGCCCGACCGCCACCGAGATGCTCTTTGCAATCGGCGCTGGCGACTACGTCGTCGCTGCTGACGACAACTCGAACTATCCCGAAGACGCGCCGACCAACTCTGAGCTCACCAGCTTCCCGGTCAACGTCGAAGGCATCATCTCGTTTGAGCCGACCCTGGTCGTCACCACCGGGGCAATCGAAGGCCTTGCCGACGTCGGCATTGAAGAACTCGTGCTTCCGTTCGCTGCCACCTTCGATGACACCTACACCCAGATCGAACAGCTCGGAGTAGCCACCGGCCAGGTTGGCGAAGCCGCGGAGCTTGTGAGCCAGATGCAGACCGAAATCGCAGCCATCGTCGAGGCGACCGAAGCTCCTGAGGCTGGCCTGACCTACTACCACGAGCTCGACGACACCCTGTTCAGTTCGACGAGCTCAACCTTTGTTGGCCAGGTCT
>CAZHUR010000618.1:0-1671 GCA_964535395.1 uncultured Acidimicrobiales bacterium | reverse complement strand
CACCGATTCCACAGCGGCCAACCTGTTGACCGAGCTTGGCAGCCCGGTCTTTGTAAAGCCTGCAAACATGGGTTCGTCGGTCGGCGTGAGTCGGGCCGAGACGGTTGAGGAAGTCAACGCCGCTCTCGACCTCGCTGCCTCGTACGACGAATGGTTGGTCGTCGAAGAGGGCATCGATGGGCGCGAGATCGAGATCGCCGTTCTCGGCAACAGATCGCCTCGAACCTCGGTCCCGGGCGAGATTGTCGCCGGTGACGCGTTCTACACCTATGAAGACAAGTACCAGGACGGCGTGGCCAAGCTCCTCATTCCGGCACCACTCGACGACGCGGAAGTGGCCGAAATGTCGAAGCTCGCCATCGACGCATACAAGGCGCTCCGAGTCGACGGCCTCGCCCGCGCCGACTTCTTCTATGAGCCGGGTGGTCGCGGCTGGCTGGTAAACGAACTCAACACGCTGCCGGGTTTCACCCCGATTTCGATGTACCCAAAGATGTGGGAAGCATCAGGGCTTACCTACCCGGACCTGATCAACGAGCTCATCGACCTCGCCTACGAACGCCATGCCCGACGCGTCAAAAACACAGGGCGATAGCCAAACTCTCTGACGGCGTAGAGCCTCCGCGGCGGTTGAACGGCGCCCAGAGGGGACGAAAGTCAGAACTTTCCTCTTCTTCCGCCGCTACGACGGCTGCGACCTGATGACATCGAGCGGCTGCGACCTGATGACATCGAGCGGCTTCGTGAACGGCTGCTACTCCGTGAACGGCTGCTACTCCGTGAACGGCTGCTACTACGGTTCCAGGAGCTACCGCCACCAAAGCCGCCGCCACCGCCGAGGACTACGCCGCTACTAGCACGACGATTTCGCTGACGTCGTTGCGCTGCGTGGTAGATCTCGTCAGCGATCTTGGCTATCTCTCGAGCCCGTTGTGCCACTGGCTCCGGGTTCGCATCGACGTTGCCGGTCAAGTTGTTGTACTCGAGCCGAAGCTCATCGATCTGCGCCTGGTCGTTTTTAGCTTGGCGCCCAGAGAATAGGTGACTGTCGACATGTCGATCAGCTCGTTGGATCGCTGTGCGGGCATTTCGGAGCTCGAGTTGTGCGGTGTTGCGAATTCGCTGCTTTTCGCCGACGGTGACCTTGAACTTCGCGAGCAGCTCGTCGATCTCCTCTCCGAGCTCTTCGGCAAGTTCGATCGCCAGAAGCGAGTCTGGGGGCGACTGGGAAAGCGCCGCTTCGGCTTCCGCTACATCTTCGGAGATGTCTTGAGCGGCTTGGTGTGCGGGCGGAGCAAGGTCGAGCCGATTGGTAGTGACATAGTCCCGTAGCGTCGCTGCATCGATGCGGGCTTGGTCTACGGCCTGAGGGGCTTCCAGAGCAGCTGCTTCGAGATCGATATCGAGTGCGTCGAGGTCATCGAGCAACTCATCTGCCAGGTCAACCGCGACATCGGCCGCGTCGAGGTCTGCAATCACCTCTCGTAGGACGGCAACGTCGCGGGGAATCTCTCCGACTGCATCGGCTTCGCCAAGATGTTCCTGTGCGCGTTCCAACTGCTTGACGGCTTCGGCTGGGTAACCGACCACTTCGTCGAACGAACTCGCCGCATGAGTCAATTTCCATCCGTCGATCATCGTTCGAGCTTTGCCGACCCGCTCCAGTTGACC
>CAZHUR010000617.1:0-1673 GCA_964535395.1 uncultured Acidimicrobiales bacterium | reverse complement strand
GGTCAGTTCAGCCACGGTTCCGGCAATACCGAAGTCGATATCGTCGGGATGGGCTACAACAACGAGCACCCGGTCGGGCACTTTGAACGGTTCCTTGGTGGAGTGAAAGCTTCCTGGCACTCACCCAAGCGTAGAGGGCCTATGAGTCGATGAGTCCAGCAAGTTCGGAGGTCACGTCGGTTGCCTCTGGAGCTACAACGTCGAAGTCGACGCCGTAGTCGTCAAAGGTCTGCCACGTCTCAATGAGCATCTCGGCATCAGCCGACGATCCAAATCCGCCGTGCTCTCCAAGGGTGCTACTTACGAACGAGCCCATGTCCATCGTGGTGATGAGCTGACGAACTAGACCTTCGCCGTCGAGCATGATCGTCATCTCGACTTCAATCGCTTCGAGTTCGGCAAGGATTGCTTCCTCATCGATTCTGAGGTCACCGAGTTGGCCGAGTGCAGCCGAGGTGTCCTGACCGATTGCCCGTGAGAATTCACCGAGCGATACCGTGCTGTCGTAGACGGTGACGTCGAATCCGTTGACTACGTCGGAACCAACTTCGTTCAACGCGTCGACGCTGCGAAGCGCACTGACGATGTCTGCTGGGTCGGTGATCTGAACACCCTGGCCAAACTGGTTTGCGATATCGGACGCCGCAACGCCCTGATCGACTCCGAGTTCGGCCAAGCGATCGAGATCGATCGAAACTGGGCCGTTGGCGAAGATCGAAAGTTCGCTGGCAGCAGCGGGATCGAGGTCGCCGAAAGCTCCGGTGAAGTCCGAGAAGTCCATGACGAGTTGATCGTCGACGACCCACATGTCCATCTCGATGTCCTGGAACTCTGCGAGTGCCCCACCAAATAGCGGATCGTTCGCATCAAGGCCAAATGATTCGAACATCGCGACCATGAACCCACCAATGTCCATGTTGATGCTCTGATCGTCGCCCGAGACGATCCCGGTTGCCAAGGGACCATCGGTGGCGACATCTAACTGTTGTCCGAAGATATTCATTCGCATCGACAAGCCCTGCTGAAAGGAGTAGGTCTGATCTTCCGCAGCTTGGATTGCGAAGGCGAGCACCTCAGCACTTGGAGAACCAACCGCCGCTGTCGTCGACTCGGCAATTGGCTGAGAGCTCTCTGCAGGAGTGTTTCGAACGCTGTCGAGTGGTGCCGCGGTCGAAGCCTCGTCGGCGCCGCCGCACGCGGTAGCGAGGAGCCCCACGAGCGCAACTGGGGCAACAACGCGGCGTCGGAACGCTCCGCTATTCGTAGTTTTTGCCGCCATGAGGTGCTCCCGTTGATCGATGTCGTAGAGAGATCGGAGCGTTGGCCAAATTGCTTTAGCAGATTGGCAATGGCTAGGAAGCAGCGAGCGGGGTAAGCCAGCCGTGGGTATCGGGGGCCTTGCCGGTCTGGATGTCGGTGAGCGCCTCACGCAATCGCAAGGTGGTGGGGCCAGGCTGGCCATCGCGAACGGTGATCGTTTCACCATGGGCCATGACGGTTCCAACAGGGGCGATGACCGCTGCGGTACCCGACAAGAACATCTCGCCGTGCTCGGACCACGCCTTAAGTTCGGCGACCGGGATAGATCGCTCTTCCACCTCCATGCCCAAGTCTTGCGCGATCTGGATGATCGACTTGCGCGTGATTCCATGCAAGAAGGAATCGTCCAGGTT
>CAZHUR010000616.1:0-1679 GCA_964535395.1 uncultured Acidimicrobiales bacterium | reverse complement strand
GCAAGATCTGATCGATGAACAGCACGGCGGATATCACCAGTCTCATCTCGAAGCCCTCGCAACCCGCCAGGTGCGCGAGCACGTATCTCGTCGCAGCCCCCGCCGGATTGAGGCAGTCGACCGCAGTCAACAACCAGATCACTGGATGGCAGCGGAGGGCCTCACGAGAGAACACTTTGAACTTCGTGGAGCCACTCACACGGTCGACTCGTTCACCGAAGAACGCGCGTATCATCCACAGCTTCGAGCAACTCTGAGTGGGTACTTTCAGAACACGATTTGTGGCGGTTCGATCGCTGGTTGTGTCGGTACGTTGACCGACGACACGGGAAGCCTTCAAGTCTTCGTGCCACTCGTCGCCGATCTGACAGGCGCGATCGGCAGGGATGGCGACGTCGAGATCGATGTCTTCTCGCTCCCAACCATGTCGAAAGAAGTCGACCATTCTGGGATCCGTCACGAGTTGCGACGAGTGAGCTCGACGCGCCAACAGGGCCTCGGTCGAGAAGTGGTCATGCGGCTCAGCGAACAGCTCCGTGATTTGGACACGACGATCGTGGTTACGGGTCTGCGGCCAATCCGCTAGCGTTTTGCCTATGACAATGGGCTGTGTGAGCGTGGTGCTCGTTCACTGGAACCAGCCCGAACGGTGTGCCGCAACGGCCCAACAGTTCCTTGACTCAGATGCCGTAGCCACCGTCACCGTCGTCGACAACGGTTCTAGACCGAATGAGCGTGAGCGGCTTGCCGCACTCCTCGATCCTGCGGTCGATGTGATCGAGCTCGGCTTCAACAGCGGGTTCGGCCCAGCGGCAAATCGAGGCTGGGAACGCTGGCTCACAGATTCGACCGGAACCGAATGGTCGATTCTGGCTCCACACGATGTGCTGGTCGATCCGGGCACGATCAACAAGATGCTGCTCGCGATCGGACAACACCACGATGTCGGGCTACTCAGTGCCGACGTTGGAGACCACGCACGTCCGGTTGTCGACCACGTATTTGGGCCGATTCTCAAGCCTTCTGGTGGCACCGAGGGATTTGAAGCCGTCGACTATCCGCACGGTACGTTCATGATGGCCAGCAGGACATGTCTTACCGAGATTGGTTTGTTCGACGAGCGCTACTTTGCGTATTGCGAGGAGGCCGACCTTGGGCTGCGGGCACGAAAGGCTGGCTTTGACGTCGGGTTGGTTCGCGGTGCCACCGTTCACAACCCGACCGTAAGCACAGCGGCCCCGGCTGCTGACTACCTGATGGAGCGCAACACGATCCTGCTGATGGCCGATCACTTCGGACGTCGCAAAGCCGTCCTGCGGTTCGCTCTGATGGTCTGGCATTTCGTAACTGGACTCGTATCGCCGTCGCGCCGCAATCCGTATTGGTCGGCTCCAGCCCGTCGCCAGGCGATTGCTGACGTGCTCGGTCGACGGTGGGGCGCTCCGCCGTCGTACCTGTTTGGTTGAGATCAGTCGAGCGGTTCGAGGTCTCCGAAGTCGAGGCCGGTCAGGGGTTGACGGTCTGGCGCATCGGCCACAATCTCGATGTCGTGAACCTTGCGTTCCGGGTCGATGACCTCGGCAATGCCGGTCATTGCGGCCGCAAGAATGCCTCCCGCGAGTGTGGCCCCGGCGCGTTCGGCAAACGAGGGGTGCCGTTTCTCAGGCGCGCCCGCGGGC
>CAZHUR010000615.1:0-1683 GCA_964535395.1 uncultured Acidimicrobiales bacterium | reverse complement strand
ATTCTGAACAAGCCCGGAGAGCCCACCGCAGAAGAATGGGAGATACTTCGAGGTCACCCCGGTGCTGCCGTACCGATTTTGGCTCCGTTACATGATTGGCTTGGCGACTGGCTCCTCGCTGCACCCCAGCACCACGAAAAGTTCGACGGAACCGGCTATCCCGCTGGACTTGTAGGGCGGGACATCTCTCTGGCAGGACGAATCACTGCCGTCGCCGACGCATACGACGTCATTACCTCTCGCCGCTCGTACAAAGAAGCACAGTCGGCGGAGTCCGCTCGCAAAGAAATGGTGCGGTCGGCGGGAACTCATTTTGACCCGGTCATCGTGCGCGCTCTTCTCGAGGCCGGCGTGAAGCAATCTACGTTCGGGCGAGGTATGGGTTGGCTGCTGGAATTCCCCGGCATTGCGCGCGCGTTCACCGCCGCTGGCCAGGTCGCCATCACAGCGGTCGTGGCCGTAACGATCTCAGCTGTAGCCACTTCAAACACTCCGGCGCCGGCCTTTATCGAGAGCGCTTCTCCACCTGAAGGGATCGCATTCACGGCTCGCAGCGTTGACCGCGGCGAGATCAACGACGAGTCCATCGACGAAGATAGGACGGAGTCGCCAGCGGACCTCGACGTCGTTGTCGAATCAGCTCCATTGGAGGCAGCGAGCACAACCACGACGTCTGTGGCCGTCGAACCTGTCGAAACGACCTCATCGTCGACCGCACCGGAAACCACCGTTCCACCGTCGTCGGCTTCAGCCGCACCGACCACTGCGCCGACCACGGCGCCGACCACAACACGACCGCCGACCACTACGACGGCACCTCCGACGACTCGCCCAGCTACCACGACGACAACCACAACTCCGGTCTCTGAAGATTGCGCGGCGATCTGGGAAGGTGAGACGTTCCTGCCGAACGCTGACCTTCGCGGCTGCAACCTTGCGGGGCTCGAAGCTTCTGGCTTGCAGCTCAATGGTGCACGTCTCGATGGTGTGAACATGCGAGGCGTCATATTCACCGATTTCAACCTAGAGGGCGCCAACCTCACTGGTGCGACACTAAACGAGGCGGTCCTGACCAGAGGCTCCTTCCGAGAGGCTGTGCTCACAGGCGCCTTGGGACCGGGAATGTCGGCTACCGAGGTAGGTTTCCAAAGGGCTGACCTTCGAGCCGCCAATTTCCGGGACACGCTGTACTGGTCGACGTCATTTCAGGGTGCCGATATTCGCTCTATCAATTTCTCCGGGGCACGGTTCGCAAATTCAGATTTCAGAGAGGTCGATGCGAGAGGTGTGAACCTCTCAAACTTGGATCTTCGCGGGATGGACATCTCGAATGCCCAGATCGGATCGGTCAACTTCGGAGCGACGAACCTTACCGACGTGCGCTTCAACGGCGCCACGGGAGCCCCCGGGAATATCAACTTGGCTATCTTCCAGTCGACGACGTGTCCTGACGGGACGATAACCAACGAAGGCTGTTGGTAGCTCTAGGCACCGGCATTTTTCTAGCGCCGTGAAGGTGAGATGGCTTAGTATCAGCTCATGGCAGAACACTCTTCACACAGCGCAGGGACCCCGAGTTGGGTCGACCTATTCGCATCGGACCTGGACGGTGCGAAAGACTTTTACCACGGGCTCTTCGGCTGGGACATCGAGGACCAGTTCGATGACGATGGCAATCGCATC
>CAZHUR010000614.1:0-1684 GCA_964535395.1 uncultured Acidimicrobiales bacterium | reverse complement strand
ACAACCGACGGACCTCGGCGAGGACTTGGTGTTCGTGGTCGGAGTTGACCCAGGAGTGGATCAGGCTGATCGCTACAGCCTCGACCCCGTCTTCGCGGAAGTCGTCGAGGATCTGTGGCAGCACGGAAAGATCGAGCGGTTCGATCTCCTCTCCCGAGTAATTTAAGCGACCGGGTATTTCGCGTCGCAGGTACCGAGGAACGAAGGGCTCGGGCTTTTCGTAGTCGAGATTGAAGAAGTCGGGTCGGTTACCTCGGGCGATCGCAAGCGAATCCCGGAAACCTTCGGTGGTGATAAGGCCTACCTTCACCCCCTTGCGCTCGGTGATGGCGTTGATCACGACGGTCGTGCCGTGCACGTGCGACGCGACGTCGGCGAAGGTCACCTCGGCCTTGTCGAAGGCGTTGAGCACACCCTCGTCAAAGTTCGGTGGTGTCGTCGGCACCTTCGCTGTATGGGCCACGGCTCTACCGGTCTCTGGGTCTCGTTCGAACGACACCAGGTCGGTGAACGTGCCCCCGACATCGGTGGCCACTCGTACATTTGGTGCGTTCATAAGCTCCTCAGTTCTCCCGCACAGGTCCGACCGCTTTGACGATCACACGACATCCGCCGCCGGGCACATAGCTCATGGGCACTTCGACAACCGAAGTGATCCGCGAGTTGTCCGATTCTGCGCCTGCGGCGACGGCCTTCTCTATGGCCTTGTTCTTGGCATCTTCGAGGCACGACTCTCGACCTCCGTCGTCATAGCTGTAGACGAGGTCCACGGAGCCGGATGCCTCGGCGATGCTCGCACCGTAGGCGTTGGCGACGTCGTGGTGGTTCGGGCGAATGACCTCGCTAATTCCGGGAACCGATGGCGCAACGAGGTGAGCGCCACCTCCAACCGCGATGAGGGGGACGGCGTCGTTGCTCGATTTCAGACGGTCGGCCAGGATAGACACTTGCTCGTCGACCCACGCAATGGGGGCGTCGACGGTGTCCGCAGAGAGATCCTCTACGTTCGCCCGATCACCAAATCCAGAGAGTCTTCCGGCCGCGGTGGAGACATCGGAGAGCGTCAGCGTTGAACCACCGGCCACCAGGCTGTCGGCGGTTACGCGATAGCCGACCGAGTCGGGACCGACGGTGACGTCGCCACCCTCGCCTCGGACGATCGTGCCACCTCCAAGTCCGATCGAGATGAGGTCGGGCATTCGGAAATTGGTGCGAACACCGCCGACCTCGACCGGCTCGGTCGATTCGCGTGGAAAGCCGTTCACCAAGATCCCGGCGTCGGCCGAGGTGCCACCGACGTCGATAACGATTGCATCCTGCAGTCCAGCAAGGGCACAG
The DNA here is from genome assembly GCA_964535395.1 of uncultured Acidimicrobiales bacterium. GTDB lineage: Bacteria > Actinomycetota > Acidimicrobiia > Acidimicrobiales > SHLQ01 > SHLQ01. The sequence continues at coordinate 346 of CAZHUR010000614.1, read as the reverse complement.
GCCCCGCGCATCGAGTTCGTTGGACCCGACCCGAGCGTGAGCACAGGTAGCCGCCGTGCCTCGGCAGCGGTCATGAGGGTCCCGTCATTCTGTGTGAGAAAGGTGCTCGCGTGTCCCAGACCATTCGTCGAAAGCGCCCGTTCAAAGCCGGTGACGACCGCACTCGACACCGAGAGCAACGCAGCGTTGAGGACGGATGCATTCTCCCGTTCCAGCAGGCCGAGGGCACCAACTTGGTGGCTTAGCGAAACAGCAAGAGCGTCGCCGACTTCATCACGCACGATCTCACCTGCACGTGTCTCGTGTTCTGGCGAAGCAGGGCTAAACGCTGCCGAGATGGCAATAG
>CAZHUR010000613.1:0-1687 GCA_964535395.1 uncultured Acidimicrobiales bacterium | reverse complement strand
CGTCTCGTGGGCTCGGAGATGTGTATAAGAGACAGATGCGAGTGGAGGCAGCCCCTCGAGCCCGTTCTCTTCGACCGAGCCCTCAAAAATTGCGGCCTCTTCGACCGTTCCGTCCTCTGGATCGTTGAAGGCGAGTTCGTCAGGAACGTCTTCTGATGGCTCGTTCGGCGTTTCGCCCTCTTCGGTTTCAGATGAGGTTGCCGAGACGAAATTATCGCCTTGTTCGACCGCTGGAGCCGCAGTCTCTAGATCACCGCTAGGTTCCTCTTCGGAGTTGCCGAGGCCGAACACCGCAAACAACGCCAAGCCAGCAATGAGGGCTACGCCAATGAAGATGAACGCTCGTTCGCCCGTTGCCGCAACCTCAGGGGTGTCACTGAGATCTGATCCGAATGGATCGTGACTGTCTTCATGATCTGACATCATTGTTCGCTCGCCATTTAGTCCAAGGTCGACGCCGTTGATTCTGTAGGCGCTTAGTTATGCAATCGACCCCTTCGAAGGATCACTTGAGCCTTGTCACTAGGTCATTTGGACGTTTCGACGACCCACGCTGGGCTTTCCGAAATGGGTCGTTCACCTTGAAATGCAACGACTAACCCAGCCGCTTCGAACTTGGCCGCTATCGACTCGGTGTCGACCATGTGAAAGTGGTGGCTATGGCCGCCGCCATCGCGTTGCCGTGCGGTCCATTCCTCGTGATCGGGATGTGTGGGGTCTTCGAAGTTCTCGTCAACTAACAGCATTCGACCGCCCGGCCGCAGAATTCGCGTGAGCTCGATGCACGCCGCGTCCATGTCAGTCCAGTGATGCATCGTGTTGACCGCAAGCACTACATGTACCGAATTGGTTGGTAGGCCGGTCGACTCAGCGGACCCGTCAACGACCGAGAAGGGGTGTCGGGACGTGCGCGAGCGCGCAGAGAGGATTCGTCGCATGTAATTGGTTGGCTCCACTGCGAACACGTGGCCCGCCGTCGCTGCTGCTACTACAGCACCCGCACCGACCCCTGCACCGATGTCGGCAACGTGTTCCTGGCTCGTTGGCGCTAGTTGGGCAACCACGGCTTCGTTAACCTTCGAAGACCACATCGAGCGCGCATGCTTTGCATAGCGAAGCATCGCCGAGAACCCCTGGTCGTGCTCGTTGGCGTGGCCATGACCGTGATGGTGGTGATCGTGACTGTGGCCATGCTCGGGAGTACTCATACGGCGAGCCTACTGGAGCGTGCCGATGTCCTCCGCTGAGATTCCCAGTGCGTCCAAAGCTGGCTGCAGAGCTGCTTCGAGTAGCGCGAAGCCACCGGCTGTCGGGTCGTTCTCAAGGCTGTAAAAGGCATCGATAGCGTCTGTGTCAGCGCCATTGTCTGCAAAGACCGGCGCCATGACCCGGCTAAATGCGAGCCCTTCGGCCTGGTGAATTCGCGCTGTCTCAGCGTCGCCTTCATCGAGGTCGTCTTCGACGATCTGGGCGTATCGGAGGGTCGCTTGAGCGTAGGTAATCGCAAGCCCACGAATCGCCTCGCTGGCGGCGGCCTCGGCTCCAGCAACATCTTGCGTGAGTAGGGCGTCTCGTCCATCGATCATTGCTTGGAGGATGATCTCGTTTGCCAAGCCGGTTTCGCCGTCGGCAGCGAGAGTGCCAAAGTTGCCGGCGCGTGAGTTGGCCGTAGCGAATGGCGAACAGC
>CAZHUR010000612.1:0-1693 GCA_964535395.1 uncultured Acidimicrobiales bacterium | reverse complement strand
GGGTTGGATTGTGCATGTCAGCATCGATCATGAGGACGCTGGCACCCGACCTCGCAAACGCGACCGCCAGGTGCGCTGCCACCGTTGACTTTCCTTCGGCAGCATTGGCGCTCGTTACGAGAATCGAACGGATCTCAGAACCTGCGGCTTGACCGAGCTCGATGGCTGATTGCAACGAACGGAAGCCTTCGGTGAAGGCCCCTGTGCGAGTCGTTACCAGGCGCCTCTCAGGCTTCTTTCCGAACCGGCTGCGATTCGGTGAAGGAATAAGGCCAAGGACAGGCAAGCCGTCGATAGCTCGCTCGAACGTTCGCTTGCTGAGGATGGTGTTATCGAGGCTTTCTCGCACCAGTGCAAGACCCATTCCCAACACGAGGCCAGCAACGAGTGCGAGGCCGATGTTGCGCACCCAGGAAGGGGAGAAAGGGCCAGCGGGAGGCACTGCGGCGTTGAGGATCGATACCGATGTGCTGTTGTTGAGCTGGCTGACCACGTCGAGTTGGCCGAGCTGGCTGAGTAGGCCTGCTTCTTCGGCGACGAGAGCGGCCAGCTGGTTGTCGATGGTCGACGTATCGGCGCCGTCTTCGGCTCGATCAGCGGCGAGCTCGGCTCGCTCGATACCGATCGCGGCGACTCGGTCAGCAAGCACGTCGGAAGCTCCGGTAAACCGTTCTGTTGCCGACGCCGACCGTTCGCTGACGTATGAGTCGGCGAAGGTATTTGCGATTTCGGCGGCTACGTCGGGGTTTGGGTCAACAACGGTAAAGGTGAGGGTGTCCGAATCGTTCGATGCTGCAATAACAGCTCCGATGTTTCCGCCGAACGCTTCTGAAGCTGCGAGCGCCACTCGGTCGCTGTTTGCGAACTCCACCTCATTTTGGAGGTTGCGGGAGCGGACACTGGTGGATGTGTTCGACTGGTCGTCGAGCGTATCGGTGCTACCGACCTCGACCCGAACGCGAGCCGATGCGCGAAACTGTGGCGTTTGCAGCGCGGAAAGAACGATCGCCAAGATGATCGTCGCAAGCAAGGCCACGATGATGGTGGCCTTGCGTCTATTGACGATTTCGAGATAGTCGGCGAGTTGCAACTCGCCGACCGATGAATCAGCCATGTGGTGGCGTCTCCGTTCTACAGTTCTCGCCGATGCTCAATGGTACTTCGCGTCCTCGTTTGGACCTGAGTCGTCCGTCCCATAGCGACATGAGGCGCGCAGTTAGGTTTGGCGTCGTTGAGTAGCGACGGCCTTCGCCAACTGCACGACGTACTGGGTGTTCGTTACCGCATACCGTTTGAACAATCGCTTTGGTTCGAGGCCCAATCGCCAGAGCCACTCCAGTCCGAAACGTTGCATCGTCGCGGGCGGTTTTTTGAGCAAGCCAGCGTGGTAGTCGAAGGCTGCGCCAACGGCCATCATCGCGGCGTTGACCTTGCCCTGGTGGGCGCCAACCCAGCGCTCCTGGCGAGGGCACCCACGTCCGACGAGAACCACGCCCGCACCCGATGCATTGATTCGTTCGATATCTGCAGCGTCCTCTTCAGGGGTCGCATCTCGGAAGCGGTCAGGTTGTACATCGGAGATGATGGCGTGCGGCCACTCTTTGAGGATCGCATCGACAAACTTCTCGCACGTCTCTGGCGTTGACCCGAAGAGATAGATGCCAACACCAGCGTCTGCGGCGGCACCGCACAC
>CAZHUR010000611.1:0-1702 GCA_964535395.1 uncultured Acidimicrobiales bacterium | reverse complement strand
GGTTGAAACTGAACTAGGGAAGACCCGAGCGGGCCGTTGAGCCGACGACAAAGGGGCGTGAAAGACCGAGTCAGGACTTGCGGCCGATGGTGATCGGCACGCCGCGAGAGTGATCTTGGCTGGGCTTCGGTATGAGGTTCGTACCCGCTGCGGCCGCAACGGCCTCGTCAGCATGGCCGAGAGCACAGTCGGGGTCCGGCCCGGCAAGTTCGATGCCGGTGAAGAACTTCGCTGCCATGCAGCCGCCCCCGCAGGCGTCGTAGGAGCCGCACGATGCACATGCGCCGGCAGAGCCAGGTTCGCGCAATTCGGTGAAGAGCGGCGAGTGTTTCCACACTTCGGCAAAACCGCCGTCGTCGCGGACGTTGCCAGCAAGGAAGTTGTCGTGGATCACGAACGGACATGCATACACGTCGCCGATCGGGTCGATCAAGCACACGATGCGACCAGCGCCGCACATGCTGAGTCCTGGGAGCGTTTCGCCCGTCTCGGACCCCAAGGCGTTGAGGTGAAAGAACGAGTCGCCGGTGAGCACATCTGGATGATCGAGAATCCAGCGGAAGATCTCGTGCTGTTGAGGATGGGTGAGTCGAAGATCCTGGTAGGTGTCGACGCCACGCCCAGAGGGCCTCAGACGTGTGACTCGAAGCTGAGCGCCGTAGTCGTCGGCCATTGCTTTGTATTCGTCCAGTTGGGAGACGTTGTGTCGCGTTGCGACGATCGAGATCTTGAATTCGCCGAAGTTTGCGGCGGACAGGTGATCCATTGCCTGGCGGGCTCGCTCCCATGAACCTTCGCCGCGCACAGCGTCGTTGGTAGCAGCGTCCATGCCGTCGAGGCTGATCTGCACGTCGAGCAGATCGCTGGCTGCGAAGCGCTCGGCAGCTTCTTGGTCGATGTAGTAGCCGTTGGTCGAGAACTTCACGCCGACGTTGCGGCTGATGGCGTGGTCGACGATGTGGTGGAAGTCTTTGCGGATCATTGGCTCGCCACCACCGAGGTTCACATAGAACACCGATAGGTCGGCGAGCTGGTCGACGACGCTAAGGGCCTCGGCCGTACTCAATTCACGGGTGTCTCGGCGTCCTGATGAGCTCAGACAGTGAACGCACGCCAGGTTGCATGCGTAGGTGAGCTCCCACGTCAGACAGATCGGCGCGTCGAGCCCGCCCTTCAACTGCTCGGTCAAAGGTACGGTCGAGATCCCCGTCATGTTTGCTCCTCTGGTCGTGGTTCAATGACACCGGATTCGGCGAGCGAGGCTAAGGCCACCTCGAATGACCGGCGACTCGTGGTCTTGCTATCGAGTGCGTTTATTGCGGCGTGGATTGAATCGTGGTCGACCAGCGACTCGACGAGGTCGACGAGCTCGTTTGATTTGAGAAAAACCAAGCGCCGCGTGTCGAAGTGATATGCGAGTGCCCCAAACGGTTCGGGGCGAAGCCCTACCTGGTCGCTCTTCTTCCAGGCTGCGCCGAGATCGATCTCGGGGTGTGTTGCTGTGCTCGTCACTTGGACGGCTTTAGTAGACGCCGCACATTCCGTCGATGGAAATTTCCTCGACGAGTTGCTCATCTTCGACGAGTGGGGTCTCTTCGACGGTCGAATCCTCGGCCTCTGCTGGTGCCGAGTCTTTTTCGAGTTCTGGTTCCATGTCGCTACCCCGGGAGTCGTGTGTTGGGTCATCGTAACAGACCAAAAT
>CAZHUR010000610.1:0-1703 GCA_964535395.1 uncultured Acidimicrobiales bacterium | reverse complement strand
GTGTTACCTGCGTGAAAGGCAGGCGTCCTAGGCCGCTGGACGATGGGGGCCAATGCGAACTGCCAGAGCAGAACGACCCGCCATGGTATCGCGGCCTCGGTCGAAGTCCATCCAAATTCCGCATCGGCTTGTCATATGCCACTCTCTAGGTCGAGGAAGTCAGAACCGAGGAACGAGCTTTTTGCTGTTCCGGTGCGACCGCCGGGCGACGACTAGTTTCTCTCTACGGTCATCTCAAATGCCCCAGTGGTTCCACCGAATCCTTCGACGACGATCGTGTGTATTCCGGTGTGGGCGGTGTTTAGGATGAGTTGGCTATCGAACGAAGAGTTGACAGCGGTTTCATCGACAGCGTCATCGTTTAGGTCGACTACCCACCCGCCGAATTCCAACCTCGCGATCGGGTCCAGCTGATCGCCCTGGTCGATCGAACCAAGGACGACTGGATCGTCTGCGTTCACCGTGACGATCAACTCATCACCTCGCTCAAGGATCAGGTCGAATGCGTCGTCGAGTCCGACGTTTCCGCTGACCGTGACCGAGTCACCGGACTCGAGAAAGAGACTTGACGGAAGGTCTGCGAGCTCAGGAACCTCTGGATCTGCATCGCTACCTTCGCTGCGTTCGATCGTCAACGTGTAAGCGCCGACCTCTTCGCCAAAGGACACGATGTTTAGCAGGTAGCTGTCGCTCTCGGGCGCCACGAACTCCAACTCGGAGTCGGTGTTCCCGCCGATGGTCGTGATCGTCTCGGCATCATCGTTAAACCCGACCGAGTTGAGGTCGATGTCGAACACGGTCAGAACCGGATCGAACAGTGACTCTGGGTCCGCTTCTACCGCGACCCGTACCTGCTCGCCAGCCTCCAACTCGAGTTCGTAGATGTCGAGGCCGTTGAAACTCTCGATCGATGCGTCGATAACCTCGACCTCGTTCGGACCAGTGGTGAGGATCACGTCGTCCTCGATCTCAAATTCTCCGCGTTCTGCGGGAACGGCACCGTCGTCGTCGCCGCCTTCCGCGAGGTCAGCAAAGGTGAGAGCTTCACCGGTCCTGTTGACGGTGAGCAAATACTCGCCGGAGGTTTCTCCGTCGAATCCGAGGACTTCGATGATGTGGGTGCCGGTGCTATCAGCCACATAGAACAACTGGCTATCGAAGAGGCCCGGCAGGCCGGCTTCGGGGGGAGCATCGTCGTTGAAGGCAACTTGGCGACCATTTGAGTCAACTGCACGCAGGAGGGTGTCTAGACCACCATCACCGACGGCTTGGACTGTTACTTCGATCACGTTGCCTTCCTCAACTTCGATTGAGTACGTGTCAAAGCCGTTGGGACTGAGCTCTCCGGAAACTTCTTCAACAGCTCCGTCAGCCACAGCAAGGTCGGCGAAATCCTCGGCCACAGGATCGGTCACGGTCCCGAGCGGTACGTCGCTGTCGTCCTCAGGTTCTGCCGATGTTTCGTCTTCGACCTCGGCTTCTTGAACTTCGGTGCCCTCGTCGGAGTCAACCTCTCCGTCGACCGGCTCAGATTCTTCCTCGACCACTTCGATTTCCGGTTCCTCTGCAACAACCGTGTCGTCGTCACCGCCACGAGCGAGTGCAACCACTGCCACAACGCCGCCGGCTAAGACCAAGAAAAAGAGCAGGATCGCGCCGATCACCAATCCAATCTTCGACTTCGGCTCGGGAGGTTCATAGGG
>CAZHUR010000609.1:0-1705 GCA_964535395.1 uncultured Acidimicrobiales bacterium | reverse complement strand
TAGCTTGTCCGGGTCACCAGAATGCGATCGCATTCTGGTGACCCGGACAAGCTATCTCACTTCGGAGTATCGCTCGATGGTCGAGGAGGTTGCGCCAAAGGTGCCGACGCTCGAACGGACGATTTACTTCGACACCGACGACTGGGCCGAGCTTCTCGCCGCTGGTGCGTCGATCAGTGATCAGGACCTCGCCGAGCGCGCCGCAAGCCTCAAACCCGACGACGCGATCAACATTCAATACACGTCGGGAACAACCGGGTTCCCGAAGGGCGCAACGCTCAGCCACAACAACATTTTGAACAACGCCAAGTTCGTGGGATCGCAGTGTGCCTATGACGAGACCGATCGAGTGTGCATTCCGGTTCCCTTCTACCACTGCTTCGGGATGGTGATGGGCAACCTGGCGTGTGCGGTCTATGGGTCGACGATGGTGATTCCGTGTCCCACCTTCGATCCTGGGGCGGTGCTCGAAACAGTGGAGGCCGAGAAGTGCACCTCGCTGTATGGCGTGCCGACCATGTTCATTGCCGAACTGAGCCACGAGGGAATTGCCGATGCCGACCTGTCTTCGTTGCGCACGGGCATCATGGCGGGTTCTCCTTGTCCGATCGAAGTGATGCGTCGTGTGATCGACGAGATGAACATGTCGGAGGTGACCATCGCCTACGGCCAGACCGAGACGAGCCCCGTTTCAACCCAGACCAGCACCACCGATTCGGTCGATGTGCGAGTGTCGACCGTTGGCCAGGTCCTTCCGCATCTCGAGGCAAAGATCATCGACCCAGAGACCGGTGATGTGGTTGAGCGTGGTGAGAGCGGCGAATACTGCACGCGTGGTCCGCACGTGATGCTCGGGTATTGGGAAGATGCCGACAAGACCGCTGCGGCGATCGACGAAGAGGGCTGGATGCACTCAGGCGATCTGGCCACCATGGATGATGACGGCTATGTCAACATCGTTGGTCGAATCAAGGACCTGATCATTCGTGGTGGCGAGAACATCTATCCCCGAGAGATCGAGGAGTTCCTCTACACCCACCCAATGATCGCCGATGCTCAGGTCATTGGAGTTCCCGATGCCAAGTACGGCGAGGAGATCGCTGCGTGGGTGCAGCTCGAGCCGGGCGCGGAGATGGACGATGAAGAGCTTCGTGAGTGGTGCAAGGGCCAGATCGCGCACTTCAAAGTGCCTCGCTACGTGTCGTTCGTAGACGACTTCCCAATGACGGTGACGGGCAAGATCCGCAAGGTCGAAATGCGAGAGAAGACCATTGCCGACCTGGGGCTACATGGCGTGGAGACCGAAACGGCCTAGTCGGCGGCGGGCCTGTTGGGTGACTTACTGCGGGTTTACTCGAAGTAGCGAGATCAGTTGGGATGCGACCTCGCGGAGGTGTTCTGGCCGCTGAATGGAGTGGGCCATGATCATTGCACCTTCAAGCGCGGACAGAAAGATCCTCGCAAATGCGTCCGGGTGGATTCCTGGGCTGATCATCCCGCTCTCGATGCCCGTCTCGATCGTTTTGCTTATCCAGGTTTGTTGATCGTCAAAGAACGCTGTGGTTTCAACCGTGACCGGTTCGGGGACCGAAGCAGCTTCGCTCGCGAGCATTCCGCAGAGGCAGACCCTATTGCGGCTCTCGAGTGTGTTCTGAAAGATCTCGGCGAAACCTGCTAGCTGTTCGAGTGGGTCGGACTCCTCATC
>CAZHUR010000608.1:0-1709 GCA_964535395.1 uncultured Acidimicrobiales bacterium | reverse complement strand
ATCGATATCGGCGTTGGCGCATACGACCAGTTCGCGGCAGCTGCGCTCACGCCAGAAGACAAAGACCCGAGCGACTCGTTGGCGACCGTCGTTTCGATGGTTCGTCCACATCGATCGGCAGACTCAGCGCCCCACGCAATCGGGAGGCTTGTGCGTTCGCGATGGCTGCGGGCGCAACTTGTACGGTCACCCGACCTGATTGGCTTGGCCACTCTTGACCCGACCCCGCTTCTTATCGAGCGCCCGGGCCTGATGGAGAACCAGCCTGCTGCCGCCGTAGGTGAAACCGAAGCGGGGGACAAGGTGCTCGTAGCTTGCACCGTTGGCCTCGACCTGGGCATTGCCGAGACCGCAGCTGGTCTGATTGCGCTGCACAACCCTGATCGAGTGATTGTGGTCGTGCCTCCACGAGATAACCACCCCCGCATCGTCGACGCGGTCGCCACCCTCGCCGTGCCATCAACGGTGGTCGCCCTAGAAGGCGAGTGGTCGGGCTAACAGCCGTTTTCGTGGGGGCTCTGTCCCCAGGATGGTTTGAGGGAAATCCCCCGTGAGTTCGGGTCGTTCGTGGTCCGATCCTGTAGGTATGAACACGCCAGAAGTCTTGAGCCTCAGCGAAGCCGAACAGCCACAACCGTCAGCACCTAGTGCATTAGCATCACTTGGACCTGCACCGACACAACGGAGTGCGGCTGCGGCCGCGGTCATGTGGGCGATCATCGGTGCGATCGCTTCGGTCGGCGGCGGTGTTGCGGGTGTCATTCTGAGCATCGTGTCGGCAATCGGGTCTAGCTGTAGCGGGATGCTCTGCGAATTGGAAAACGCCGCTATCGCAGGCCTCGCCGGATGGGGCTTTGGAGCATTGTTCGCTCTCTTCGCGAGCGTGTCCAACGGAGGCGGAACCGCTGTCGACAAGACCGCTCGCGCGCTGAGCTCGATACTCGGCGTCCTTGCCGTGCCGGGGTACTTCTTGCTCCAGGCTTTGGTGTAGCGGAAGTGTTGTAAGCGAAGTCGCACTTCTCAGATTTGGTGCGGCGTCATTGGAATGCTCTGGAAACAGCTAAGTTATGACGGTGCTCCAGCGATTAGAAGCCCTTGAACGAGAATTTGCCGATGTCGAAGCTCGACTTGGAGACCCTCAGCTGATCGCCGACCAGCCGAAGTTCCAGCAGGAGGCCCGCCGCCACAAAGAACTCGACGCGATCGTTGGCACTGGACGTGAACTGCGAGACTTCACCCAAGACCTCGAAGACGCCCGCGAGATGTTCAACGAAGCCGAAGGCGACGAGCGGGAGATCTGGCGAGACGAGGTAACCGAACTCGAAGCCAAGGTCGAAGCTCAAACCGCAGCGTTCCGTTTGGCGTTGCTGCCCAAAGACCCCAACGACGACCGCAACGCAATCATCGAGATCCGTGGCGCTGAGGGCGGCGAAGAAGCAAACCTGTTCGCTCGAGATCTCTTCGACATGTTCAAAGCGTTTGCTGGCCGCATGTCATGGAAGTTCGAGATGATGGAGGGCAACGAATCCGACATGGGCGGCTTCACCTCGGTCACCTTCAGCCTGTCTGGCGAGGGCGTATGGAGTCGGATGAAGTTCGAGGCAGGTGTACACCGAGTGCAGCGGGTGCCCAAGACCGAAACACAGGGCCGCGTGCACACATCGTCTGCGACCGTGTCGGTGCTGCCAGAGGCCGAAGAGGTCGATGTC
>CAZHUR010000607.1:0-1709 GCA_964535395.1 uncultured Acidimicrobiales bacterium | reverse complement strand
GCCGAGATCTTTGCCGGCGCGGGTGAGGCGAGCCGCTATCAGGTCGAGGTCGATGAGCGGGACGTGCTTCAGACCTACCTTCCCGAGCCCCTGACCGAAGATGAACTTGGCGAGTTGGTCAGTGCGGTAATCAGCGAAGGGGGCTATTCAGAGAAAAAGGACATGGGCACGGTGATCAAGGCGGTCATGGCGCGATCTGCGGGTCGGGCGGAAGGCCGCGCCGTGTCGGCGGCGGTGGGCAAGGCCCTCAGTCAGTGACCAACGCATCAGATCAACCAGACAGCCAGGCCCACTCAGGACGTTGGGGAATCACCGTTCCGCTCAACGAAGGGCCTCTTCACCAACAACGAGAGCTCATCGAACAAGTTGAGGCATTGGGCTACACCGACTTGTGGTCTGCCGAAGCCATGGGAGTCGACGGTCTTTCACCGCTTCTCCTCGGTTCCCAGTGGGCACCGTCCATGCGTCTTGGCACCGCGATCCTGCCAGCCTTCACACGTGGCCCTGCGCTGATGGCCCAGTCGATTGCTGGTCTCTGCGAAGCAGCGCCGGGTCGCGTCGTCGCAGGGATCGGCACGTCGTCGAACGTGATTGTTGAAAACTGGAACGACATCGAATTCACCGAGCCGTACAAGCGCACCCGAGACCTCGTCCGATTTCTCCGCGTTGCACTCACGGGGGAGAAGGTCACCGAAACCTACGACACCTTCGACATCAAGGGCTTCCGGCTTATGGCCAAGGTCGAGGAACAGCCGAAGATTCTGATCGCGGCGCTTCGACAGGGCATGTTGAAGATGGCAGGCCGAGAAGCCGACGGGGCAATACTCAACTGGCTTGCCCCGAAGGACCTCGAAACGATCGTCCCGATCGTGCGTGGCGAGAACCCCGATGCCGAACTAGCTGCCCGGCTGTTTGTGATCCCGACCGACGATGCCGAAACTGCCCGTGGAATTGCCCGCTTTCTCATGGGTGCATACGTCAACGTGCCCGTATACCGGGCGTTCCACGAGTGGATGGGTCGAAGCGATGATCTTTCTGAGCACTGGGATCTGTGGGCCGCTGGCGATCGGAAAGCCGCTATGGGAGCGATTGGTGACGAAGTCATCGACGACCTCGTCATCCACGGCACTCCCGAACAGTGCAAGGCTCGAATCGACGAGTATCTCGACGCTGGCATCGACACTGCAGCGATCGCGATCGTGCCCGGATCGGGAACGACCGATGCAGAAGCGATCGAAATGTTGGCGCCGTAGCGACCACCGCTCGTCCCTCGACAGAGGGTTACGCAGGCAAAGCCCGGTAACTCTCGGCCATTTGTCACAAGCACATCTCCCACGGGCCTGAGATAATACTCCTACGGTGGAGAGTGAAAAGAGACGGGAGGCACCGCCATGCTGGCGAAGTTTGTCAACGTATTTGCGTCAAGACCCCTTCAAACGCTCGGTTTGTGGCTGGTCGTCGTCGTCTTTGGTGCCGCGTCGTTCCTGACGTTGCTTCCACGTGAGGGCTTCCCTCCGGTCGACGTGCCAATCGCAGTTGCTGCGGGTGGGTTCTTTGTGGACGACCAAGACCTCGTCGACGCAGAAGTGACCGCACCGCTCTCAGAAGCCGTGCTCGCCGCAGAAGGGGTCGAGAGCGTTCAGAGCTTTAGCCGTGCATCGAGTTTCTCGGTCATTGCCAACCTCGATTCGGGCCTCACGGGCCCCGAC
>CAZHUR010000606.1:0-1716 GCA_964535395.1 uncultured Acidimicrobiales bacterium | reverse complement strand
GTTTTGTCGCAGTATCGGCCGCCGAATGCCTCGGGGTGGACATCTTGGAGAGCGGGATCGAGGCAATGACTCAGGCTGGCTACAACGCAGTGGCCGCAGACTTATCAGCCAACCCGAATGCTCTAGTTGGACATGGTTTGTTCCAAGTGATCGTGGCGGGTGAGCTCATTGAACACGTAGGTGACCTCAACATGTTGTTCGCTGTTGCCGAGAAGTACCTCACCGTCGATGGTGAACTCGTCATCACCACACCAAACCCTTACGCTCCGGCCAGGACGCGTGCAGGACGCCGCTGTGAAGTTTGGGAGAACGTAGATCACATTATGTACGCCTTTCCGAGCGGGGTCGCCGAACTCGCAGAACGCCACGGCCTGTTGCTTGCCGAGGCCACGACGTGTGATCCTCCAAAGTCGCCGCCGGTCGGGCTCGTGCGTTGGCTCAAGCGCACCCTTCGTCGCTCTCACTACCGCCGACGCGGCGTTACCACGCACCCGGGCGGCCAAGAACAGGTCGTCCTCGACCGTTTCGATCGCGTCGATCGCATCTACGAAGCGTGGTTGAACCGGGTGAGTTCGAAGCCTCGGTTCACCGGTGAGACAGCCATTTACGTCGTCACCCGAAGGGGTTTGGGCTAAGGGCCGGCGGGTCCCGTTCGGCGAAAGTCGAGGCGCAGAACCTGCCTTGGTCGTCCGGACAGATTGGCCGAGAAGGTGTGGAGACATCGAGGGTCAAAGAGGATGACATCTCCGGCGTCAGCCGACAGATCGACAACTCGACTGTCGATGCCCGACGTCGAAGTCCCCAATTCCATAAACCGCTGAATCCGGTCTTCGTCGCCATCTTCTGTGACGAGGTCTCCAAACCATTCATCTGCAGCTACGAGTTGTGGGAGCAACTCGCCAACGGGCAGCAGCTTCACGCTGGCTGGGTTTGGTACGACGTCACTGTTGACGTGCTCGAACGCCTGAACCTGAAGCTCGTCGACAACGCCGTTCTGCTCGGCAAGGACTTCACCTCGACGATGAGAACCGGTGATGGCGAGCGTTGGGCCGGTGTCTCGTTCGACTCGATCGAGAAACAAGAACACAAAGATGCTCCACGGCTCGTCGTCGCCAACGACGATCGGCTCATCGTTGTGCCACGACTTATGAGGAACGGACCAGTGCGGTGCGACGCCAGGAAAGCTGAGTAGCGAATACCAGCGATCTATGGGTTCCCAGCGATGTTCTCCGAATAGCGTGTCGAGTGAGCTCTGGATCGCGTCTTGGGCCGGCTGTAACCGATTGCTTGCTCGCAAGCCGTCCATGATCGAGTTCATTCCCGACAACCGTTTGGCCCGAGAGTCGCCCATTGGATTGTAAGGATTGGCGAACCAGGTGTCGGCGTCCTCCAGATCTATGTCGAACTTCTGTGCGACCGCGTCCCAAAAGTGGCCCCGGAGTTCGGTGACCTCTGGGTCATCGAGCATGTTGGGCAGGGTCAAAACACCAACGTCGCGGAACGTCGCTACGTTCTGCGATGCTCTCCGATCGATACCTTCCATCATCCACCAACGCTATCGGCCAGCGACAGCAGCCGCCTTAGACACGAGGGCCATTCACCCGAACGCTAGGCTCATCGCATGATTCGAGTTGGTGTCACCGGTGCAGGCGGAAACATGGGCGCAGAGGTTTGTCGCGCCGTCACGGCAGCAGATGACCTCGAGTTGGTGGCAAC
>CAZHUR010000605.1:0-1719 GCA_964535395.1 uncultured Acidimicrobiales bacterium | reverse complement strand
GCGCCACGCCAGGCAGGCGATAATGAAAGCGAAGAACAGGCGCGAAAGATTGTCCTCGACTTAAACGACAACGCTGCGGATCCTCAACAGGTGATCAACCGCCTTACACGGCGCGATGCGCGTACAGCGACCCTACGAGTTCAGGAAGTCATCTTTATTCGAGACGGCGCGATCATCGAACATTGGGCAAGATAGGACGGTGGGTAAAGAACAGAATGCACTAATTGAGATTTCGACCACTCTTTCTGCCGCCGAAGTCTGTAGCGCGATGCCCTATGACTTTGAGCCCGACAGCTGGGAGGTCGATGGAGTCTCGTACGACAGGTTCAACGCTGACCTTGGGGACCGCTTCGTACTCAAGGTGGTCGACCAACCGTTACACAGCGGACTGTGGTATCTGGGCTTAGATTCCCGGTTGGATGCCACGTTTGAGCTCCTCTTCCCGTGGGACGCCGACTTCTACGCCAAGTGGGAGACGGTAGGGCGCAACATCATCAACGCTGCTCCGGGGCACGGCTCAGCGTTCGTGTTCGAATCGGTTGGCCTAATATGGTCGCCTTCGGCGATCTATGCGGCCCCGCACGATCAACAAAAGCCGGACTTCGACAAGGCACGCGCTCCGTGGCCAGCATCAACACCGGTCATTGACGCCGACTCCAGCGACGGTTCAACAATGCCGTGGTTTCGGCGGGATCCCGACTATCAAAGTGACCTGATCGACCAGGAGGATTTTGTCGAGACCGGTCGTCGTCTGTCAGGCACACCCTGGAAACCAGGTAGTCGACTGCTCGAAGCATTGGACACGTGGAAGCGAGTACCCGACTGGCTGCCCAGGGAAGATCCCCACAACAACTTCGACCGATGGACATCCGACCGCACCGACCTTCACTTCTACCTCGAGAAGGCCCGCCAAGCCGGTGAGAACAACTTTGCCGACGAACTCGAAAAGCAGATCAACAGCGTTGACACCAAGTTCATCGCTCGCACCGGATTCGACCCACAACGAGGCGAGTCTCCCGATCGGCACGGTCGGCAATCAGCCGACTATTGGTGGCGAACAAGGTGTCGGATCCTCTAGGACAGAATGTCTTGGCGCTTCGATTCGGAGTGGAAGTTACGAGAGACATCGCTCGCGGATGTGCCGTTCACGAGCGCCCCTTCGCCACAGATCGGAAGCGCGTTATGCGTGGTTGGACCGATAGGGCGGGTAGCCGGAATTTGGTCACGATCTTAGAGTTGAGCAGTACACCGTTGTCATTGCCTCTACCGTCGCTATCTATGACCCGGCGGAATCTGGCGATCAGCTTTGCCCTTTCACTTTCTCTGCTCGCGGCGTGCGGTCCGCCTGACGAGCCGCCCGAGCTGAGTTTCGAACTTCTTGAGCTCAATGAAGAAGCAGCCAGCGAGCTTGCCCGAAGAGCCGGACTGCAAGCCGATTGCGCACCGGTCGAGTTTGTTGAGGGCGACGGTGAGATCGACATCATCTGTCTCTACGACGTACCGCTCGGTCAGGCCAGAGACTTGCTCACTATCTTCTGTGATAGCCAACGAGGCTGGATCCTGACTGGCGGACTGGTCCCGTTCGAAGGTGACAGCCTCGGTGGCGCTCCACTCACCGATTGCGAGCTAACGGACCCCATGCAGTGACTGGTACCCGACGTGTCGAAACAGATCCCCGATATCGCCCGTAGACGTGCCGATCTGTGCGGGGTCTAGCCC
>CAZHUR010000604.1:0-1738 GCA_964535395.1 uncultured Acidimicrobiales bacterium | reverse complement strand
CGGAGGAAGTTGGTGTTCTCGACCGGGCGTCGAGCGGTGTTCTCCGGTGAGGCGCAGCTGGCGAGGAACGCCCCGGCGCCGAGTGCGGCGGCGCCACGAATGAACGATCGACGAGAGTGGGGGAGGTAAAGCGGGCGTGTCATCTAGAAGTACTCGTTGATTCGGGGTCGGTAACCCAGCCACGCCAGGAGTGCAGCTATGAGCGGAAGTAAGAGCGCGCCGATGCTCAGCCATTGGAGCCGGGCGTTCGCGTCGAGCACCGACGCGGTGAACTCGTCCTGGTTGAACAGAGACAACGCCTCGGCTGTGGTGTTGAAACCGTTGAAGCTCTGGTTGCTCGCCGCGACTTGGGCGCGTGCTCCATCGTCGTCGTTGCTCTGGAGCAGCGTTCGGATCGACGCGCTCGCAGTTAGGTAGCGGTCCCATCGTTCGTTTAGCTCGACCACGAGGGCACGCTCTCGCAGGGTGTCCTCGCTGCTGTCGAGTCCGGCGATGCGGCTCGAAATTTCGATGCCGAGCTGCTGGTCTGGCAGCAAGGCCGCGTTGGACGCAATGATCGCATTTGCCTCTTGGGTCTTGTAGTCGAAGGCTGCGGTTAGCAGGTCAGCATTTCCGCTGATGTCTCCGAAACCTTCGGCCTCGGCGCTTGAAAGATCGGAGGCTCGGAACGCGGAGGCAACAACGAGCCAGGCAAACAAGGCAACGACACAGATGGTCGAGGCCACGAGTCCAAAGTTGAGCAGGCGCTTGCTCAACGCCTTGAGTCGGAACTGGGCGACCAACAACACGACGAAGGTGATGACGATCGCCGCGAGTGCGGCGAGCACAGTGACGTTTCCGGCGGAGAGATCGTCGACGAACTGGTCACGCGTCCTCGTGGTGACCTCCTCGGCGTTCGACAACATGCCGCTCGCCCCACCGGTGAGCTCAAGCGAGTCGGCCAGCAACTCCTCGGCTTCGTCGAGGTCGTTGAAGTTTGAGAAGCGGGCCTGCTCGACGACGCCTGAGTACTCGGTCAGCTGCTGCGCGACCCGCTTTAGGGCATCGTGGCTTGCCTCGTCATCTCCGATTCCGGCCGAGATATCTTCGATCTGTTGGGGCGCCCGAGCAATCGCCGACTCGTAGAGTCGCCGTTGGGAAACGTCCTCGTCCCCACCGTCGACCGCCGAAAGGAAAACGGTCGAGTTCGCCGCGTCAGCTTCGGCGATGCTGGCAACAAGGCCTTGGGTGGTGATCAGAACCGGTCCGGTGCTGTTCTCGATTCGTTCACCGGTGCTGCTCATTGTTTGCACCGCTAAAAAACTCAGTGCGGCAACGATCAACAGCAAGAACGCAATGACACCCGCCCAGGCATAGAGAGTGTCCGGCGTGGAGCGCCCAGCCTTGGGCACGATTTTCGACGCGGTTGGCTGCACGTCCGACATCGTAGGAGACACACCAGCCCCTTGCTGGTGACCTACGATTCGAACGTGATCAGCCCCGAGGTGCAGTCGCGCCGGAAGCACTACCAACAGGTCCTCGATCAGTGGTCGGCGAACCTGTACGAACTCGACGAGCACGCGACATACCAACTACTCGCTGCTGGCGACATGAGCGGTGTCACGGGCGACCGTACCAATGACCTCATTGCTTCGGCTCCGCTGCTGTGGTCGTGGATGCGAGCGCTGCGCAACCGGATGGATGAGGTAGACGAGCGGATCGCCAAAGGCACCAGGTTCTCGAATAACTCCGCTGAGAT
>CAZHUR010000603.1:0-1739 GCA_964535395.1 uncultured Acidimicrobiales bacterium | reverse complement strand
CAAAAGGAGAAGGCCGCCGGATCGGCGGCCCTCTCACCAAGACGCTCTGCGGCTGGGGGCCGGAACGCCTTCGACGGTGTTTTTGCCTGCACGTTGGGCCAGGGAGCCCGCCTGCGAGTTCAAAGCGCCCCGCCAGCGCCTAGGTACATGACTATCAGGAGTTTCAATTCCTGTCAGGGGACAATGTGTCCGCTGTAACACGAAGAAGGCCGCCGGTTTACGGCGGCCTTCTCGTCGTACCGTGGCGGCCTGTCTCACTCGTTCCCGTTGGGCGCAACCGGCCATCTTGGGCCTCTGTCTGCCTGGTTGTGAGAAAACGTGGGGACTAGTTCGCACGATTCGAGGTTTAGTTGTGAGCCACTCCTTCGGCCGAAGACGATGTAATCGACCGCCCCCGCCAAGGTGTGACTACTGACACACTGCCGGTTTCCTGCGCGACCGTCAAGCCATTTAGAAAATTCTGTTCCCTGGAGGTCGATGGAAGGGCTAGCCCTCGGCGTCCGCCTTCGAGAGTGCTAGGGCGTTGTTGATCACTCCGAGGTGGCTGTAGGCCTGCGGATGATTGCCGAGAGATTTGCACGACACCGGGTCGAACTCCTCGGAGAGCAAGCCGGTGTCGCCAGCGGTGGCGAGGAGCTTGTGAAACAGGCTGTGGGCTTCTTCGGTCTCGCCGAGCAGCGTGTAGGCGTCGATCAGCCACGACGTCATCAGGTGGAAGCCACCCTCTGAGCCTGGGAGCCCGTCGTCGTGGCGATAGCGATATACGGTCGGACCTTCCCGCAGCTGGGCTTCGACCGCACGTACCGTCCCGGCAAAGCGTTCGTCATCGGCGTCGATAAGGCCCCACAGTCCAACGCTCAGCACCGAGGCGTCGAGGTCGACTCCGTCATATGCAGCGGTGAAAGACTGCACAGAGTCGTTCCAGCCGTTGGTGAGGATGTCGTTCTTGATCGTCTCGCGCAGCTCAACCCACTCGGGGCGCTCACGCTCGAACACGTTGGCCGCAATGTCGATCGCACGATCGACCGTGACCCAACCCATCACCTTTGAGTACACGTGATGTCGGGGTGCTGCTCGAATCTCCCAGATGCCGTGGTCGGGTTCGGTCCAGCGGAGCTCGACAGCGTTGACCATTGCTTCGACGAGTCTCCAGTGTCGAGCTGAGAGGGGGGCGCCTTGCTCACCGAGCAGGTGCACGAGGTCGACGATTGGGCCGAACACGTCGAGTTGCACTTGGTTGTCGGCAGCATTACCCACTCGCACGGGTCGTGAACCGCCGTAGCCGGCGAGTTCGCTGATGTCGGCCTCTGGCGGGAGCTTGCCTCCATCGAGCGAGTAAAGAGGGTTCAGGCGCTCGGGTTGACCATCGCCAGAATCGAGCACGCCAAGAACCCAGTCGAGGTAATCCATGGCTTCCTCGTGTGAACCAAGCCGTGCAAGAGCAGTTGCGCTCAGGGCGGCATCGCGTAACCACACGTAGCGGTAGTCCCAGTTGCGCACTCCGCCGATGTATTCGGGGAGGCTGGTCGTAGCAGAGGCAGCTATGCCACCACTAGGGCCGTAGACGAGCGCTTTGAGTACGAGAGCAGAACGGCGAACAAACTCTTGAGCTTCCGATGGAACTTCGAGCTTGTCGACCCAGTCGGCCCAAAAGCGGTGAGTGAGGTCTCGCTTGCGAGTCTCGGCCGCTTCGGAGCGAAGGCTAGCGGTGCCGACCCGGAGTTCGAGTGTGATCGGAC
>CAZHUR010000602.1:0-1743 GCA_964535395.1 uncultured Acidimicrobiales bacterium | reverse complement strand
ACCGAAGGTACCGCCGTGCCAGCGGCCACTGGACGCACCGAGGAAACCACCCTCCTCGCGTCTCCTGCCGCCGAACCCGCTCCAGCTGCAGCTCCTGCTACCCCGGCTCCGGTTGCAGAGACCGCCGCGGCGCCATCTCGCGCTCCTGCCCCAGAGCCAGCACCAGCACCAGCACCAGCGCCAGCACCTGAAGCACCCGCACCAGCGTCTGCACCTGAAGCACCCGCAGCCGATGCCCCGGCACCTGCTGCTCCCGCAGAGGGCGAGCCGGCCCAAGGCGAAGGTGCACCAGCCGAGGGTGCAGCAGCTGCACCGGCGGCCCCCGCTCCAGCGCCCGTCATCAAGAGGCTCGCTCTGATTCTCGATACCGACGACGGCGTTCTCGATGGTGACACTGTGTATGACCGTGCTGTTGGTCCAATGCAGTTCATCCCTACGACGTGGCGACTCTTCGATGCCGACGGAAACCTTGACGGCGAAACCGACCCGCAGAACATCTACGACGCTGCACTCGCCTCAGCTCGGTATCTGTGTGCAGCATCGCCCATGACGACTCTCGCCGGAGAACAGCGCGCGTACTTCGCGTACAACCATGACCTCGACTATTCACGAAACGTGACCAACGCTGGCCGCGACTACCGTGGGCAACTCCAGATCGAAAGCCCGGCGGCCAACGAACTGAACGGTGCGCTCTACCTCGGCCTCGCAGATACCGTCGACCCCGACGCCGAAGCCCAGGCTGAAGCGCTCGAGAATCTGCTCGAAGCACTCGAGCTTCGAGATCTGTCGGACCAGAAGAAGTAGCGCTCGAACTACGATGGGTTCGTGACCAGCGAACGTGAGACCGTAGGCGTTGGCCCCCACCCGCTTCCGTGGCCTGCGGACGACCGCCTCGACCCTGAGCTGCTGGCCGAGGGTGACCAACGCAATGTCGTCGACAAGTACCGCTACTGGACACGGGAGGCGATCGTCGCCGACCTCGACACGACGCGATCGCCGCTCCATATTGCGATCGAGAACTGGGAACACGACTTCAACATCGGCACGGTCGTGAGAAACGCGAACGCGTTCAATACCGCTGCGGTCCACATCGTGGGCAAACGACGTTGGAACCGGCGCGGCGCAATGGTGACCGACCGGTACCACCACGTTCACCACCACCCGACCGTCGACGAGTTCGTTGCCTGGGCAGACGAGCAGGCCTTACCGGTTATCGGCATCGACAACCTTCCCGGATCGGTTGCGATCGAGCACACGACGCTCCCCGAAGCGTGCGTCATGGTGTTTGGTCAAGAAGGACCTGGTCTCAGCCAAGAGGTCCGCGAACGAGCTCAACAAACCTGCTCGATAGCCCAGTTCGGGTCAACACGTTCAATCAACGCAGGCGTTGCATCAGGAATAGCCATGCACACCTGGATGATCCAACACCGCCTAGAACAGATCGAAAAATCGCGACGGAGTCGCTGACACCTAAGAGTCGACCTGCGCCATGAGCTCTTCGTCGGTTGGGATTTCTACGCCCGGGACGTAATAGGTGTACAGATCTTCGATGATCTCTTTGAGGCCAACATGGTCGGTCGTGTCGAGTTCGACGGTTACCACGTTGCCGTTCAGCGAGACGCCAGCGACCTTGCCCGAGTCGAGGAGGCGACGTGCAAGCTCGTCTGGGGGACGATCCCCCGTTGGGGGGTTCTCGAGGGTGAACCGTTCGTGTCCCATGCCGGTGAGGGCACGGTTGAGGAC
>CAZHUR010000601.1:0-1744 GCA_964535395.1 uncultured Acidimicrobiales bacterium | reverse complement strand
CCGCCCGAGAGTTCGTTGGGCCGGTGCTTCATCCGGGCTCCCAGACCCACTCGCTCGAGCGCCTCGGCTGATGCACGGCGCCGGACCCGGCTGGAAAGTCCGTGGTAGAGAAGGCCGGTCGCTACGTTGTCGAGAGCGTTGGCCGATTCGAGGAGGAAGAACTGCTGGAACACGAAACCGACGAGTTCGCTTCGAGCGGCCGAGAGCTGCTTGTCCGACAAGTCGCCAACTTCGTGGCCAGCGATGCGAACCGTCCCAGAGGTTGGCCGATCGAGCGTGCCCATCACATGAAGCATCGTGGACTTGCCCGAGCCCGACGGTCCAACAATGGCTGCCAACTCACCAGCTTCGACGCGAAGATTCACCCCGTCGAGTGCGCGGATAGGAGGGTGACCCGGGTACTCCTTGACCACGTCGGTCAGTTCGAGCGCGGGAGGTCGCTGTGAATAGGAGAGCTGAGAGATGGCGTTCATGCGGAAACGACGACCGCTTCGCCAGCCTCGATGTTGCCAGAGGTGATCTCGACCCAGCCATCGTCGAAAGTACCAAGCTCGACACCGACGAGGCCCCGACCGTCGACCTCGACTGCGTGACCGCCTTCGGCCAAGGCAAGGAGTGCTCGCGCTGGGACGAGAACAGCACCGAGTGTGCTGCCATCTTCGATCTGAACCACGACAGGTCCGGTCGTGAACAGCGAATCGATTTCTTCGACCGGGGCGATGCTCACGTCGACGACCGTCTGACCACTCTGCTGGTTGGTACGTGCTACGTCAGACACCGCAACGACAGCTGCGTCTACGACCTGGCCGTCGGGCAACTCTGCGCCGACGATTTTGCCGACCTGGAAGGTTTCGACGTCGGCAACGTCAACCTCGAGTTCGATGCTGCTCGCCGACTTCTCCCAGCGCTGGATCGGTCGACCAACCGAAGGAGTGTCGTCACCGGTGTCGAGGTCGATGAGTATCGCATCTTCAGGGACCTGTGTGGCGTTGGGGTCTTCGGCACCTTCTTCAACGAAGGGCACAAAGCCGCTGGTTGCTACGGTAAGCGTGGTCAGTAGAGACTGTCCCGGAGTGACTCGGCTACCCACTTCAGTGCGGTCGAGTACTTCGATTGGCCCCTCTACAAAGGCGACTTGGCCAGCGTCGACGATTCCATCGGGAACATCGAGGCCGAGATCGCTTTCCCATCGCTCGATCATCGCCTCGGTCTCGACGGTAAGAATTTCGTCGACGAGCACGGTGCCGCCTTCGTCGTAGCCGAGAGCGACAAGGTTCTCCTCGAGCTGACGAATGTCAGCACCTGGGTCGCTGTCGATGTCGAGCTGGCGGAAGTGAGGCACGGCTCCATAGAGGGCCACGACCGGGTTGCCGTCGATCTCTGCGAGCAGGCCTCCGAGTTCGATCGAGTCACCTACAGATGCGACGCGGGTGACGGTTCCGCCGGTGGAGGCCGTAACCGAGGAGTTGGTGCCAGCCTGGAGGGTGCCAGCCCACTCGGCGACCGAGAGCAAGTCACGGCTCTCAGCTTCTACCAAAGCTGTTTCCGGTGCGGACTCGACGGTGTTGGTCGAGTCGGTCTGGCCCTGGGTTGCGAACCACACGCCAACACCTCCGAGTGCAGCGCCCACCACCAGAGCAGCGAGCGCCACTGGCCAGCGCGAGGGAGGGTCAATGTAGTCGGTCATCGAACTTCGACCTAGGCATCGTTTTCGTTCGCAGCCGCCGGAGCGCCAGCTCCTGGG
>CAZHUR010000600.1:0-1747 GCA_964535395.1 uncultured Acidimicrobiales bacterium | reverse complement strand
CAACCGGAGGAACCCGAGCCGAACCCCGACGATCCCGAAGCCGCACCCGGTGACGGTAACGAGGCTGGCATCGACCCAGAAGACGCCGCGTAGAGTCACCACGGTACGCTCGTTCTAATGATCTTGGTTGACACCGCCGTTGTAGGCGCTGGCCCAGCAGGAGCTGCAGCTGCTCACCGTCTTGCAGCTGGCGGCCACGACGTTGCGCTCATCGACAAGGCAACGTTTCCCCGCGATAAGTTCTGTGGCGACGGGCTCACGACCTTGTGCCTGAGAGAGCTCGACGAGATGGGATTCTCGCCCCGCTCACTCCCCTCCTTCGCGGAAGTTCATGGAGCGACCATTCGCTCGCCGGAAGGCACCGTTCACGACATTCCGTTGCCGGAGGGCCCTGGCCTGTTCGCAGCTGTCGTCAAACGCTCAGAATTTGACGACGCGTTGTTCGACTACGCCGTGTCCGCTGGTGCAACCCCATACCTTGGCCACAAGGTGACGCTCTTGAGCATGGGCCCGACGGAGTAACGCTGTCGATCGAGGACGGCTCGACGATCCGTGCACAGCAGTGCATCGCCGCCGACGGGATGTGGTCTCCAATCCGCAAGATGCTCGGACAGGGTATTGAACGCTACCGAGGCGAATGGCACGCCTTTCGTCAGTATTACGAGAACGTTGGCCCAGAGGCGGCATCAGATATTTGGATCTGGTTCGAGCCCGACGTGTTGCCAGGCTACGTGTGGTCTTTCCCGCTCGCAGGCGGGCGTGCAAACGTGGGGTTTGGAATCCTGCGTGGCGGGGACATCTCGACCCAAGACATGAAGACGCTGTGGCCCGACCTGTTGTCTCGGCCACACATTCGTTCGGTGATCGGCGAGGATGCAACGCCCGAGTCACCCCATCGCGCCTGGCCAATTCCGGCTCGAATCGACGCGGCCTCGCTGGTTGGGCCACGAACCATTTTCGTCGGCGACGCTGCAATGGCGTGTGACCAACTGACCGGTGAGGGTATTGGCCAAGCACTGCTCACAGGGCGCGAAGCTGCGACGGCGATACTCGATCATGCCGGCGACTTTGCCGAGATTTCACTCGCCTACAGCACCGCGGTACGAGACGAACTGGTCGCCGATCACAAGATGGCGTCTTTTCTGGGCAAGATCCTCGCCAAGCCCAAGCTTGCTGAGCTCGCGCTCACCGCTGTGGGCACAAACGACTGGACCCGCCGAAACTTTGGACGCTGGATGTTCGAGGACTACCCGCGGGCGATCATCGCTACACCGCGGCGTTGGAAGCGCGGAATGTTCACAGGCCCCGGCGCAACATTCTGAAGTTGCGGATAGGGCCTCCGCCCCGGACACGTCAACGCCGCCTCCGGCGCCCAGGCTCCGTGCCGCATGAACGGCCCTCGGAGGGGACGATCCGAGCGAGTTGAGCGGAAGCAGCAAAATTGGGGCCGAAGGCCCGCCGCATCGATTAACTCGCTTCCGCTTCGCGGGCGTGCTTCATGCGCTTGATCTCGCGAGCGCGTGTAGTGGCGTCGAGGTTGACCTTTCGAAGCCGCACGTTCTCCGGAGTGACCTCAACGCACTCGTCGTCGGCGATTGTTTCGAGCGCACCTTCGAGAGAGAGGATTTTGGGTGGTGTAATTCGGATCGTGTCGTCAGATGACTGCGTACGGATGTTGTCGAGCTTCTTCTCTTTGCAGATGTTGACGTCCATGTCCTCGTTACGAGGGTTCTCGCCGATGATCATG
>CAZHUR010000599.1:0-1750 GCA_964535395.1 uncultured Acidimicrobiales bacterium | reverse complement strand
GTAGAGCTTCGCTCCAATGAAGTGCGCGTTGCTCAGCGAGCAGGTCGCGCACGGATCCACCGCCTACAAACTCTAGGACCGCGTAGTGCGAACCCTCTGCGTTTATGCCGCTGTCGAAGAACGAAACGATGTTGGGGTGCCCGTTGAACGCACGCATTGTTTGGCCTTCGCGTTCGAACCGTCGCAACACGGTTTCGTCGGAGGTATGCGCGTGCAGGACTTTGATCGCGACGCGTTCACCGTCGACAAGCCGCGTCGCGAGATACACCGACGCAAACCCACCAGCGCCGATGCGCTCGGCCACGGCGTATCCATCAATCTCCGGAAGCGGCAACGAAGTCCCCTCGATAGTCGTTCCTGGAGAGAGATTCTTGCATGTTTTGCGACGGTTCAGGCAGCGAGTGCGCCCGATGGATGCGAGCTGACAGCTGACCGTAGGCTGGTTGGGATGGGATCCTTTGAAGCGGTTGCACTCTTTATTCGCCGTCTTCCTGTCGAACAACGACGGCTACTCGCTCTCTCGCAGCTGTTTCTCGTCATCTCGGTTGGTTTCGAACTACTGATCCCGCAGCAAATTCAACGGATCATCGACGAGGGCATCCGAAGCGAAGATGTCTCTGCGATCGTCACGACATCAGCGCTCATGCTGGTCTTCACCGTGATCTCTGCCGTTTTTGCCATCGCCGCAGCACGGTTGACCTCGGGCGTCACCACCCAGGCTGCACACATTTTGCGTCTCGAGGCGTACGACTCGGTCACCGGCCTGTCGTTCTCCGACCTCGACCGTTTCAAGACCGGCCCGCTCCTCGTCCGTCTGACGTCGGACGTTTCGGTGGTGCGGAGCGGGTCATTGATGGGCGCCTCGATGTTGATCCGCGCGCCGGTCATGCTCGTGGGCGCGGTTGGCCTTATCGCCTTCGAAACTCCCTCACTGCTGCCACCCACGCTGGTCGTGCTCGGGTTTATGAGCATGCTCATCGTCGCGATCGTGCCGCGACTGAGCCCGCTGTATCGAGCTCAACAAAAGCGTCTCGACGCTCTCAACACGGTGCTCCAGGAGAACTTGGCTGGGGTGCAGGTGGTGAAGAACTTCGTTCGTCAACCCCTTGAAGTCGATCGCTACCGAGACCGCAACGACGGGCTGTACAACGCAGCTCTTCGACCGGCGCGTCGCATCGCGATCATGGAACCGAGTTTCATGAGCCTGCTGTTCTTGGCCGTTGCAGGTGCTCTGTTTCTGGCCGACGGCGATGGCGCTGGTTCGCTGACCTCTGGTGAGTTAGCCACGTTCTTCAACTACTTGTTGACCGCCATGTTGCCGGTTGCCTTTCTAGGCTTTGTGCTTCCCGAAATTGGCCGAATGGCGAGTTCGCTCGAGCGATTGATCGAAGTGATCGAGACCGAGCCAGAACTGCCCGAACCCTCCGAGCCGGTCGCTCTTGGCTCCGATGATCAGGCTGGCAAGGGTCGTATCGAATTCGACCATGTGTCGCTCAGCTACCCAATGGCCGATGGTGGTTCGGGCGCAACTGTCCTCCATGACGTGTCGTTCACCATCGAACCGGGGGAGCGTGTGGTCATTCTTGGCGCGACCGGCTCGGGGAAGACGTCGGTTGTGAATTGCATCCCGCGGTTCTATGACGTGACCGAAGGGGCGGTGCGGATCGATGGCATCGACGTTCGCGACGCTTCGATCGACGATGTGCGCAGCACGGTCGCCGTCGCGTTGCAGCAAGCCAATGTCTTTACG
>CAZHUR010000598.1:0-1750 GCA_964535395.1 uncultured Acidimicrobiales bacterium | reverse complement strand
CGGCCATGTCTTCTACCGACAACTGTCTTCCGCTCGATTCGGCGGCCATGCTCATCTTGGCAAGACGATGCTCATCGTTGAGGAGCGCAGCTGTTGACTCGGCGTACTCGCGAGGAGTCGCATCTTCGGGGAGGATGAGACCGTTCTCCCCGTTGACGAGGTACTCGATCTCGGGGCTGTGATAGTCGATGCCGGTGGTAACCGTCGGGATTCCCATGGCAAAGGCATCAACGATGTTCAGACCGACAAGACCTGGCATGAGCTGGACCGAGGCAACGTTCGCCAGTGCGACTTTGTCATCGCCGTAGTGCGATCCCAGGTGATGGAACCACGAATGACGTTTACTCGCACGTTCCATCAAGTGTGCTGAACTGCCGTCGCCGATCACGAGCATCTCGAAGGTGGGTATCAAATCGCGCAGTTCTTCGGCGGCCTTGACGACAAACTCTGGCCGCTTGTGCGAGTAAATGCCGCCGAGGTACAGAGCTACCGGCCCGTCACCCATTCCGAGTTTCGCGCGTACGCGCTGTCCTGCGTCTGTAGGGAGGGTCCTCCAGAGGTGGCGCACACGGGTGGTGTCGGTCGAGTTCATCACGGGCGTGACGCGATTGCGATCCATGCCGAACTCGCACGCGGCTTCGGTCGAAAGGTCGTTATAGGAGAAGAACCAGTGAGCTCGTTGGGTCATAGCCTTTTTCAGGCCCTCACCGGCAGATCCTTCAATCGAGGCTTGGAAGTTTCTGCCGTGTCCCCAGAAGGCGTGTTTTGTTCTGCCTAGCCGTTGCCCATAGGAGATGACGAGGTTGAAAAGCTGTTTCGTCGCCTGCTCGGTAATGATCAGATCTGACTCGCGCATGAGGTCAAAGCCCGGCTGCCACAACATGGTGTGACCAGCAACGTTGATCGAGCGGAAGTTGCGTGTCTCGGCCCAGGGGAGCGTTGCACGGTCGCCCTTGGCTTCATCCTCGGGAAGTCCGTTGCCTACAACGAGCCGGAGTTGGATCCCTTTGTCGGAAAGGTTCTGGGAGAGAAGGTCGAAGAAATCAACGCGATATTGATGGCAATTCTTGAACAGGATGGTTACGACTGGCTCCTGATTTTGGGAAAACACGTCTAAGACCTCTCCGGCCGACACGACGACGTAGCCGCCGAGGACCTGATTCCCGCATTCTCAAATGTACTTCAAGTCCTATAAGCGCGCCTTCATCGGGTCGAGGGTTTTAGGTCACACACCAATGAGGGCGCCGGGGCAGCTCTGTGGTACCGTGCCGCCTTCGTCAGACACCTCGATGTGGACGCCTCAGTCCATGTTCAGACGTGCACGAGTTCGATGGTGAACGATGCGGTGTCGCCGGTATCGACACCCTCGGCCTTTCGAACGGCCTTCTTCAGGGGGAGGATGTACGTCTCCATTTCCTTGCTCGGAAACAAAGAGGTGCTCCAACTCGTAGCCCCGAGTTGCACCTGCACCTTGACGCTACCGAATCCGCCAGTCATCGAAGCCGCGTCGTCGACGGCATCGGCGGTCTCAGGTGGAAGGGCTACGAAGACCCATGTGGTCTTCTCGCTATGCCACGGAAACAACTCGGCATCAAAGGTGAACTGCACCAACCCAACTTAGTTGTCTTGCCTTACGCCGGTACCGCCACCACGACCGTGTTGTCTTCGTAGCTTGAAAGGGCGTCGTTGAACGCGCCGCCGCAGGTGATCAGGATGAGGCGTTCCTCGCCATCCTCTGAGAACAGATCGT
>CAZHUR010000597.1:0-1760 GCA_964535395.1 uncultured Acidimicrobiales bacterium | reverse complement strand
ATTCCTGGCAATACGGCACGCACCATGTGAATTGCGGACGTGACGTTGGTGTCGATCGTCATCTCGATGTCTTCGATCGGTGCAGTCCACAGGGAGCCAAGCGCGCGTCCAAGCCCGGCGTTGTTGACCAAGATGTCGACCGCGACGTTCTCACCAATAGCGGTGACAGCCTCTCGGTCCCTCACGTCGAGCTGGTGAGGGATACATCCGGTTCGTTCAGCGAGATCTTCGAGCCGTTCCATCCTTCGAGCAGCGGCATGCACCTCCACGCCTCGGTCTCGAAGCGCTACGACCGTCGCTTCTCCAATTCCGCTCGAAGCCCCGGTAACGAGCGCGACGTCGCTTGATGACAATGCCATGGTTCTCCTCTATAACTGCGCCCTTTGACAGGGCTTCGGCTCCCTCGCCGCCGCAGTTTGAACTATCGTACACAATATAGGATGCAGGAAAATAAGGGGTTGTGAGATGCCGGGTTACGCCAAGGGTCCATTCGCTGTCGACTGGGAAGATCGGTATGACCTGCCCCGCATGAGGCGGGAGCGTGTCGAGAACGCACAACGTGAAATCCGTGCGGCCAACGTCGACGGGTTGCTTGTGTGGAAGGACGAGAACGTCCGTTATCTCACGTCGCTGCGCGCCCAGCTCATCGCTGGCAAGACCATGTCGCTCAACGGAGCGCTACTCCAACCCGACGGCGATCCGGTCTTGTTGTGTTCGGGCGGCGAACTCGACAAGGCGCGGATGGGAATGTCGTGGATTGGTGAGTCGCACGCGATTCCGATTATGGAGCAGGCCGAACTCGTCGACGGTTTTGTGAGCGACATTCTCAAGCCGATCTTGGCGAATCGAAACCTCGACAGTGGCCGCCTCGGCGTGGACGCAGCGAACATCTCCTTTATCGATGCCCTTCGCAAACACCTGCCCGACGTCGAGTTGGTCGACGGCGACGTCATCATGCAGAGCGCTCGCCTCATCAAGTCCGACGTCGAGATCCAGATCCTTCACGAGTCATGCGCGATCGGCGATGCAGTCACCCAACGGGCACTCGACTCCACGCGTGCCGGACGACGAGAGCTCGAAGTTGCTGGTGACGCGATGCAAACGCTCTTTCACTTGGGCGGCGAGATGGCTCACGTCATTACCCCGTTCGTGGCGTCGGGTGAGCACATGTCTCCCCCACATCGACTCGCCACCGACAAGCTCATGCGCAACTCCGACCTTGCGTTCATCGACATCGGCGCAATGTGGAACGGCTACTTTGCCGACATTGGACGAACGACGATCATCGGTAAGGCATCCAAGCAGCAAAAGACGATCTACACCGCCGTCTACGAAGGCCTCATGGCCGGCGTCGAAAAGATGCGCCCGGGCTTTACCAACATCGATGCGGCTGAAGCGATCATCAACAAAGTCGGCGACTACGGACTTGCCGAGCACATGTTCAGCCTCTTTATTGGTCACGGCATCGGTATTGGAGCGAACGAACCGCCCTACATTGGCGAGACGCTCCCGGGAGCGACCGGCATCGAGTTCCAGCCAAATATGGTTTTTGCTGTCGAGCCTTTGGTCTGGGTGCCAGACGTTAAAGGTGGTGGCGGTGTCCGAATTGAAGACATGGTCCTCATCACCGAAGGCGAGGCCGAAATCATGTCTCGCGTCGAGTACGAAGAACGCTTGATGCTTTGATACGGGGCGTACACAAGTTGGTCTAGGTGATTAAATCTACGATTCCGACGACATGACATCGAGTGATGCATCAT
>CAZHUR010000596.1:0-1762 GCA_964535395.1 uncultured Acidimicrobiales bacterium | reverse complement strand
ATCGATGCCATCGGGGAGCGGAGTGAGCTCGAGGAAGAGGTCGTGCCACGCCTCATCACCTGTCGCTCGATACAGACTGACCGCAGCGATCGCGCGTTGGACGTCGACGTCTTCGTCGCCAGATGGGACCGTATCGAGGTTGGCCTCGGCCCAATTTTGCGCTCGCTCTGCTGATTCGAGATACCGAGCAGCGGCGTCGGAGTCGTACGGCTCGAGCACGAACGCGAGATCGGCAACGACTCCTGCGTAGATGCTCGAAGACCAGGCGTCCGGAGCATAGGCAAACACGTCGAGGTCTTCGGTCCAACTGGTGTGGTCCGTCGGGTGGTCTGCGGCTTCGATTCCTCCGCGAACGGCGCCGTTGTCTAGTTGGAGCCGGGCAAATAGATCGATTGTCCAGCGAGCCTCGTCGAGTAAGTCGGGGACCTCGTCACCGGACTCTGGAATGTTGAGCTCCAGAGCGCCGGTCGTGTCGGGGAAGAGTTCGACGAGATCTATCAGTCGACGAGCAAACCACAAGTGTTGAATGCGTCGATCCCAGTCGCCTGCGTCGAAGTGTCCTCCCCAGGCGTCATCGACGGTTTCGCCTGTTCGTAGGGCGATCAGATCGGCGAACGGCTCATCGTCGAGGGCTCGACCGTTGGCATCGGCGATGAGCGTTTGATCAGAAGCTTCGACGATCAGACCGTCATCGGGGTGATACGGGCGTGGGCGGGCGAAGGCCGTGTATGGCTGTTCGAGGGCGATTCCGCTCCGCTGGTGAAACAGGGCCCGGGCGACGGTGGCGGTCATTTCCTGCCACGGTCCGTCGACGCTGATGTCAAATGGTGTTGAGCATCCAATGCCTCCGACGCAGAGCCGATACCGGCCTGGTGTGGACAATTCTGAGAAGTCGAACAATGTGGTCGGTCCGCCCGTGAGGTCACCGCGCCACAACTCGCCCTCGTCGTTCTGCTGATCGAAGGGCACGCCGGTTGCGGTGAGCACTTCCTCACCAGAGTCGATGTCGATGATCTGTGCGGTCGCGCCAGAAACATGTTCGATTTGGTCGGACAGTGCCGACCAAATGGTGACGTATGCGATCTTCTGGTCAGCTGCGCCCCATCCGAGTTCGCTGAGGCGGACAGCTGGACTGAACGCGTCGTCTGAGACGTCGCCTTGGACCGGCGTGTCGAAGCCAGAGAGATCGACCTGGGCACCGTCTCCGGCGATTGGCTCGGCGAGACGAATGTGGATTCGGTGTCGGATCGCGAAGGTGTCGAAGTCGATGTTGCCGACCGGCCAACTCTGGCGGCCGACCTCTTCGACGGTCACTGGGGAACCGTCGACTACAACGCTCGTGTTCTCGGTTGACCATTGCTCGACCGGGAGGTCCGGACCAGCGAGCCAGGCCTGGCCGGTCTCTTCGAAAACGACCTCACCAATGATGAGATCGAGCTGAAGGACATCGGTGCCTACCCGGGTAAGTCGGACGTTGTCGGCGTTGGCTGTCAGGCCGGTTAAAGGGGTGAGCGCGGGCAGTATCGACAAGGCTCGTGCGTCGAGTTCGCCGACAGGCGAACCGTCGCTTGCGCGGTACCTCACAAAGAACTCTTGTACACCGGTCGACAGGGTCATGAGGTCGATGTCGTCAACCGGGTACCAGGGCGCGTTGGCGAAGGTTGGTTCGAATGCCACCTGCACCTCGGCGGCGTTGCGCGGGGCTACGAGGTTGACGTCGACGGCCTCGGTTCCTTGTTCGTGGAAGACCGTGACCGAGAAC
>CAZHUR010000595.1:0-1772 GCA_964535395.1 uncultured Acidimicrobiales bacterium | reverse complement strand
CACCCCGGCAACCCAAACATTACCCACCGACTATGACAGCGAACTTGGTTGCCGGCTGAGAAGAAGGAGCGCCTTCTGTCGGCGATTGGAGATCTGATCGATTCAGACTTTGGTGGGCAGGTTGAACGCCCCTTCCTCACCGCCGTCTACACCTGCCGGTCGACTAGCTGAAGACAGCGGACTTCCATCGCGAACGAAGACCCCTAAAAGGCCCGGCGATGGGGCAATGCCCGCGTGATCAGGCGTCTTGGTAGCGCGAACATCAGCAGTACCGCGAAGAGTTCGAGTCGGCCTATGAGCATGAGCGCTACGAGCACGAGCCGTGCGGGCGCCGGGAAGGCGTCGAGGAACGTAGCAGTAGGCCCTGCGTTTCCGAAGGCGGGGCCCATGTTTCCGAGCGAGCCGATCACTCCGCCGATGCTCGCCTCTACATCGCCACCGAGCGCCGTGACGAGCAAGAAGCCTCCAACGACGAGTGCCGCGTAGGCCATCATGAACAGGGACACGCGGCTGACGACTCGTTCGGCGAGGCTCTGGTCGCCCATCTTCACCGGCACAACTGCGTGGGGCTGACGCGCGATTGTGAGAGTGCGCTTGCTGATAGCCAGAAGCACGCGAAGGCGAATCACCTTGATCCCACCAGCGGTCGAGCCGCTCATGCCGCCCACGACCATGATCAGCATCAGAATCGAAAGCGGAGCTGCAGACCACAACACGAAGTCCCCGGGTGTGCCAGAGCCCTGGGCGTTCCCGTAGCCCGTACTCGAGATGAGACTCGCCACGTTGAACGATGCGACACGAAGAGCTGTACCGAAGCTGTCGATCTCCTCGCCCAACGAGAGCATCGCTGTGATCGCCGCGGTCGCGATCACGAAGAGCGCGAGGTACGTGCGGAACTCCTGGTCCTCTTTGTGGACCGACCGCCGTTTGGTCAAGAACAGGTAGTGCAACGCCCAGTTGGTACCCCCGAACAGCATGGCAACCTGTGCGACGATCTCGATCGCGAGGCTGTCGAACTCGCCGATCGAATCGTTGTAGGTACTGAAACCCCCCGTCGCTGCTGTGGTGAGAGCGTGGGTGATGCCGTCCCACCAGAACATTCCAGCGACCGTGAAGGCAAACGCCATCACGAGCGTGCCGGCCAGGTAGAGCTTCCACAGAATCTTGGCCGTGTCCGCAGCGTGCGGCGCCAGGCGATCTGCGGTGGGGCCAGGTGACTCGGCACCCATGAAACCGAGCGCTTTCGATCCCAACGTTGGAAGCACCGCAACAACGAGCTGAACAAAGCCCATGCCGCCGTACCACTGAGTGAGCTGGCGATAGAACAAGATGCCCTTGCCGACCCCGGAGTCGTCGGCACCGAGATCGGGCAACGTCGTCAGCACCGTAGAACCGGTGCAGGTGTAGCCCGACGTCGACTCGAAGATGGCGTCGCCAACCTCGATCCAGCGACCGACTCCTTCACGCTCGAAGGTTCGCGCCAGTATGAACGGCAAGGCGCCGAGGACCGAGACCAATAGCCAACTCCAACCCACGGCCGCAAAGACGGTGCGCAGGCTGAGATCGCCGATGCGAGTGCCCTGGCGCATGAGCGCTCCGAGCACGGCAAAGACCACCGTGCTGATGAGCAGGCTGACCGTGTTGGACCCACCGCCGACCGCTTCGACGATCGCGCTCAAAAGCAGCCCGGGCGAAATGGCGAGCAATGCCAGCCCGGATATGTGGGTAACGGTCGCTGGAAGTTTCTTCGAACTCTTGCCGAGCCCAAATTC
>CAZHUR010000594.1:0-1775 GCA_964535395.1 uncultured Acidimicrobiales bacterium | reverse complement strand
GGTCAATGTAGTTGCCAATCGCCATGATCGGACTTAGGGCGGCGAAGAGGAGGAAGCGCGGGTTGTCCAAGAACACAGCCATGCCAATTCCGGCGATAAGTGGGGAGATCACCGCAAGGACCCGGAAGCGGTTGGGACGCTTCGGTTGAGGAACTTCGATCTTCTCAAAGACCGGCTCGTCCGCAGTGGGACGGAAGTATGGCGTACGGTTAAACGGGGTTGCTCCGAAGCGGTCTGTCTTCGGGGGTGCCTTGGCTACTCGACGGCGAATTGCGAAGGTAGTTCCGCCGGCAGCGATCGTGTCGCCGTCGGAGAGGTTAACTACCTGCTCGGTCGCGAGACCATTGATGCGGACCGGATTGGTAGCCGATGCGCTCGGCGTGAGAACGACCGTGTCGTCATCGAGCCGGACGCTGAAGTGTTGGCGCGAGATCTGTGGGTCGGCAACGACGAGGTGACTACTGTCATCTCGACCGATCGTGATGTCGACGCCGTGAAGCTGAACCGATTGCCCTACGCCGTACCCCTGTGTCACGACGAGGCGGGTTCCAGTGATCGAGTCTGACTCGATTCTCGACGTGTCGGACAGGGTGTCGCCCGAGACCAGACCGGCGTCGGCGACGAGCGAGGCTTCCCTCAACGGGGTGTCGCTACCCTCGCGGTAGAGCTGTGAAATGTGCATCCCGAGGTAGCCCTCGAGTGCGATTCGCAGCTCCGCGACGGTGTGCTCTGCCTCGAGGTCGATTGAGAGGTCGCTTGAGTGGTCGGCAATGTCGACTCCCAAGTGCATTCTCATGACTATATTTTCGGCATTTTCGGTGCCGAGATTAGATCTCGTCTCAGCGCCGGAGCGTTGACTAGAAGTCTTTTGCCACCTGCGCGAACGCCTCGGTCATCTCTTGAATCTGGGCAAACTCACCTTGCGGCCGAAATACGATCTGGGTGGCGCCAGCATGGGTCCACCCTTCGACCTGTTCGGTCCACTTCGACTCGTTCAATTCCCTCGTGAAGAGAGGGGCTTCGATACCCACATTGGCCGGGTCGCGGCCGGCGTCGCGTACCTGTGTTCTGAACCTCTCGAACAACACACGAGCCTGTTCGTCGGGTGCTTGCAGTAGCGACTGCCAGCCGTCGGCGATTCGAGCGGCGCGGTCAACAGCGACCTCGCTGAACGCCCCGATCCAAATTGGAATCGGGCGTTGTAGGGGCATCGGAGCAAGACCGGCGTCGTCGATGCGGTGCCACTGTCCATCGAACGTGACGTGCTGTTGGGTCCACAGCAGACGCATCACCTCGATTTGTTCTTCCATTCGCTTTCCTCGGTTGTGGAACGACATGTCGAGCGCTGTGTACTCCGGGTCGTTCCAGCCAACGCCCACACCGAGCTGCATGCGGCCGCCGCTGAGCACGTCGATTTGGGCGGCCTGCTTTGCTGCCAACACCGCCTGGCGCTGGGGCAGAATCAAGACCGCTGACTTGAGGGTGATCGTGCGGGTTGCAGCTGCGGCGAAGGCAAGCACGGTCATGGTCTCGTGATTGGGGTGTTCGGTCGTGTAGTTCGCAGCCATTGCAAAGTCGGCCACCGGTGTCCGTGTTTGGATCACATGGTCGGGAACGTTGATGAACTCATAGCCGAGGTGCTCCGCGTTCTGAACGAAGTCACCAATGGCGTCACCATCGTGTGGCATCTCTGGCTGCGGGAAATGAAGTCCGAACTTCAAGCTGCAACTTCCTTCCTGGGTTGGTCTAGCTCTTTGGACGCTGCCGTTCTAGGA
>CAZHUR010000593.1:0-1777 GCA_964535395.1 uncultured Acidimicrobiales bacterium | reverse complement strand
TCTGTAAAGTTCAGAAATACCCCGGTGCTTGGCGAATCGGCAGCGTGGCTTCGAACGCTCCCGGGCCGTCGCGCCAGCTCGCTTAACCCTTCCGAAGACGGCACTAAGGTTTTGCTTTCGCCAGCCCCAGAGAACGCATTGCCCGACATCGCAGTGACCTTCCGACCCGACATCGTCGTGGGGTCGAGCATTTCCAGAACGACGTGGCGAAGCATTCAAGCAACGTGCGAAACCCTGCACATTCCAACAGCGCTGTACATGCGAGAGGCTGTCGCCGTCGGCCACTTGAAACCCGTAAAGGGTCATCCATTCAGAAGAGACGATCTGCTCTTAGCAAACAGCCAGACTCTCGTCACCGCCGCCGAGCGAGTTGGAGCTCGGGCCCACTTCGTACCATCGGCGGTAGACCTTGTCCCCGCTGCTGTCGAGAGCACCCGAGAACGAATCCTCCTGATCAACCCGCGCCGCGAACACGGCGTCGAGCTTGTCGAAGTTCTAGCGAAACACTTTCGAACCATCGAGTTCGTGCTCCAGGAATCGTGGAACCTCACCGCGGCTGAGCAGAACCACGTGGACATGATCCTCGCCCGTCATCAAAACGTGATCTTCCGAAAGCGCACCGACGATCGGCGCGAGGTATATCGGGACGCGGCGATCGTGCTAGCACCGCACCAGATGGACAATCGTCCCCGATCGATCCTCGAAGCGCTGTCCAATGGAATTCCAGTAGTAGCGAGCAACCTCCCGGGGCTGAGAGAGTCGGTAGGCCCAGGTGGCACAATTGCGAGCACCACCGGGGATTGGATCAGCGCTGTCGATCGACTGTGGAAGGACTCGAGCTACTACCTCCAAGTCCAACACAAGGCGGTGTCGTTCGCGAACCGAGCTGAGGTTCAGCCCGAGCACATCGTGGCGAGTTTCCTGACCCATGTCCATGAAGCAATCCAACGCCGCCGCAATCGGTGGATGATCAACCTCACCACTCCATAAGCGGCAGATATTTGGGGCAGGCCCAAGGACTGCGAAACGGGCCCAAGGACCGCGAACTAGGTGAGAAGACTGCGAACTAGGTCAAAAGACTGCGCACTAGGTCAAAAGACACAGCTCAACGCCGATAGGAGGACGTGGGAATACCCCGTAACTCCAGCAATCCAATTCATTCGCTCCGTTCTGGCGGATCCTCGATACGTCAGGTCCGAGAACGACGTGGACAGATCGGTCTGTCATACACATTGCTCGGAGCGATAGGCGTACTGTCTACGCTCGCTGGATTGGGCCAAGCTGGCCTCGTTGTAGTGGTCGTGAGAATCGCGACCGCGCTCACCGCCAATACCGAACAGTTCTCTGGCCAGATCGGACCGCTGTCCGCCGAGAACATCACGACCCGAGACCTGCTCTTGATCGGGTTAGCTCTCCTTAGCGCACTAGCGGCCACCGAGATCGGTGGGTCGTGGAGTCAGGCTCGGTTGTACTCGCGTGCGATTCGTACCACACAACGGAATCTCCTGACGGCGTTCTCCGGAGCGAACTTCGACTCCCAGAACAGGACCGACCGCGGCGACTCCCAACAACTTCTCCACGTGCACGCCCGGCAAGTCGGTGTGCTCGTCAACTCGATCGGCAACGCTGTCAGTGCAGCTGCCAACTTCTGCGTGCTCGTCGTCGCTGCCCTCGTCCTCAGCCCAACAGCGGCTCTCACCGTCCTCGGCGGACTGGCGATCATGCTCATCGTGCTGCGCCCACTACTGAAGAAGAGCCGAGTACATGGCGATACTCG
>CAZHUR010000592.1:0-1778 GCA_964535395.1 uncultured Acidimicrobiales bacterium | reverse complement strand
GCAGTTGCCGGACAGATCGTCGAGGATCTCGTCATCGGTGAGCACGTTCGAGTTGACACCCGGCTTGGTCTTGGCGGTGTTCATCTCGATTCCGTCTTCGTCGTAGCCCCACCCGTGGGGCAGGCATACAACGCCAGCCATGACCTCATCTGTGACCACGACCGGTGCGGTGACCTCACCTACCCGTGACGCCACCAGAGCTGTTCCACCGTCGCTCAATCCCAAGCGTGCCGCGTCGTCGGGGTGGACCTGAAGGGTGCAATCGGTGCGACCCTTGATGAGCACGTTCACGTTGTGTGTCCACGAGTTGGCCGTCTTCAATTGCCGGCGACCAATCAGAACGAGCGAATCGCTACTCAGACCGTCGCGCTCGAACCCGGATCGGTGCCGCTCCAAGTCGTCCAGGATTGGTTTTGGGGCTAGTTCTACTTTGCCTGAGACGGTCTTGATCGCATCGGGAAAGCGTTCGACGAGGGGGCCGAAGTCAGCGCCGCTCGGGTGCTCGTCGATCAATTTTTGCAGAGTGAGACCATCAGGGTTTGCCCCGAAGCCGTCTCCGTGCTGGCCGACGCGCAACTTGAAGTCGATGATTTGTTCACTCCAGGTCCACGGTGACAGCGCCTCAAGAATCTCGGCCCTCTGTCGGCCGTGAATTGGCGAAGACTCTCGTGCGATCTCTTGATCCACCATCTGTTCCATCATCTGCGAATGCACCAACATCGGGTCAGCGTCGTGTGGCTGGCCGCTCACCAGCAGGGCAAGCCGGCTCAGAATCTGTTCTTCGTTCGGCGCATCGGTCTCGAACACCGCCTTTGAATACTTGGCAAACGAACGGATCATCGAGCCTTCAAAGATGAAGTCATAGTGGCTCCGTTCGAGCGCCGATGTGGGCGGAAGAATCACGTGAGCGTGCCGTGCCGTAGCGGTGATATATGGGTCGACAACAACGAGCAGGTCGAGCTCTTGTAGCGCTGCTTCTAAGCGATCGCTGTTGGGGAATGAACGCACCGGGTTGCAGGCCAACACGAACATGGCCCGGATCGCTCCATCACCGGGCGTTGTGATCTCTTCAGCGATCGTGGCGCAAGGCAGTTCGCCCTTCACCTCAGGACGACCAGAGGCTCGGCCCTTCCATCGGCCGAGTTCGAACCCGCGTCCACCCGGCGTCGAGGGCGCCATGTTTTGTGTCGGGGCATTGTTGAACATGATGCCGCCGGGGCGGTCGAGGTTGCCGGTGAGCACGTTTAGGACATCTGTGGCCCAACTGGTGATGGTGCCGAACTCGACCGTGTGGGCCCCCATGCGACCATAGACCGCAGCGGTTGGTGCGGCTGCTAACTCTCGGGCGATGCGCCGGGTCGTCTCGGCGTCGATGCCGCATTGCTCGGCTACGGCCTCTGGGCTGAAGCCCGCCGCGATGTCTCGAACCTGATCGACGCCATCGACGTGATGTTCGAGACGACCTATCTCCACGAGGCCTTCCTCGAACAGTGTGTGCACCAAAGCAAGCAACCAGTACGAATCTGTTCCCGGAGTGATCGTGAGGTGCTCGGAGGCCCTTTCGGCGGTCTTCGTGCGCCGAGGATCGACGACCACAAACGTGCCGCGTTCGCGAAGCGCATCGAGGCGACCAGGGAAGTTGGGGATGGTGACGAGGCTGCCGTTCGATACGTACGGGTTCGCACCGAGCATCAACAGGTAATCGGTGCGGTCAAGATCGGGCAGCGGAAACATGTCGGGACGGCCCCACATGAGCCCGGCGCTGACGTGCTTAGGCA
>CAZHUR010000591.1:0-1800 GCA_964535395.1 uncultured Acidimicrobiales bacterium | reverse complement strand
CACCAGAAACGACCACGACAATCGCGACAACAACAGAGACGCCCGACGAGGAACCGGTTTTCAGCGAGTTCCCAGACTCAACGCTCATACGAGTAGCCAACACCGGCGGAGAAACGCTGAACGTGCGAGCAGAACCAAATGCGAGCGCCGAGATCCTCGGCGAGTTTGCAGCAAACACCTGGTATGTCGAAGCCACCGGCAGGGTCGCCGATGTCGGCGATGATCGGTGGCGTCAGGTCTCGCTGGCATCGGGTCGAATCGGTTGGGCCCACGAAGCCTTCCTCGAACCGGCCGACCCGGGGTGCGTCGACATTACCGTCACCAACATTTTGGACGCACGCCCCTGGGAGGCAAACCTCGATAACGATGGCTTGGGCGATGTGGTCACTTACATCCGTGGCACCGATGGACTTGTGTACATCCGAGTTGAGTATGGAAACGGAGCCGTCACCACCGCTGAGGTCGATGACTTTGGCAACGCTCATCCAGACGACCTTGAGGGTGTCGCGATTGCAGAAGACATCGATGGGGACGGCTTCGACGAGATCCGATTCTCCACCTTCAAGGAACTGGAAACAACCCACGAGTTCATCACGATGAACGGCTGCGATTTCATGAGGCACGGCACGACCTTCTTTCAAGTCTTCTTGGGAGATGACAACCAGGGCTGGGCGTGCAAGAACTTCGGCACGCCAGACGCTGAGTTCTTCGACCTTCTACTGGCCGGGGACGGCTCCATCGTTCGGGCATTCGGCAACACCTTCGATCCAGCGACTGGTTTCACCGGAACCGAAGAGCTCTTGGGGATGACCTCAGAGGAGATGCTCGCCTACTTCGATCCAGAGTGCACCACTGATTTCAGTTGATGACCCGGGCCGGGCGAAAGCGATCCCCAGTCCCGAAACCTCCCCGGTGCTATCTTGAGGACTTGCCTGTTCCGTCAACGCTCAAGAAGTAGGTTCGATGCGCCTTCAGCCACTTTCGCACGCTGATTTACCAACTCCCAATGGTCCAATGCGGACTTTTCTCTTTCGTCCTGAGGGGGAGGGCAAGTTTCCAGCAGTCATTCTGTTCGCAGAGATCTACCAAATGACCGAGCCGATTGCTCGGATGGCAGCGATACTCGCTGGTCAAGGGTTTCTGGTGGCTGTTCCTGACGTCTACCACGAGTTCACCGAGCTTGGGGAAGCATTTGAATACGACAAAGCCGGTACCGATCGCGGTAACGAACTGAAGACGACCAAAGAGCTCGCCAGTTACGATGCCGACGCTCGAGCGGTGATCAGCTTTCTTCAAAGTGAGGATTCTGGCTGTAGCGGGCAGATTGGCGTCATGGGCGTCTGCTTGGGCGGACACCTTGCTTTTCGGGCGGCCATGAACCCAGAAGTAGCCGCTGGTGTCTGCGCCTACGCGACCGATATTCACACGGGAACTCTCGGCAAAGGAAAGTCCGACGATTCGCTGGCGCGTATCCCCGAGATCCAAGGCGAGATGATGATGATCTGGGGCCGACAAGATCCTCATGTTCCTCGAGAGGGCCGTCGACTGATCTACGACACGATGACAGACGCTGACACATTCTTCTCATGGCATGAATTCAATGCCGAGCATGCATTCATGCGAGATTTGGGTCCTCGGTACGACCCAGAGCTCGCTCACAACATCTACTCGATGGTCTTTCAGCACTTTACAAGCCGACTGAAGTAGCTGTCGGCTGACCGCTCAGTGCGAGATCCCAACCATCTCTGTGATGTCGTTGGCCCGGTCGGTCATGTAGCGTGGCGATGTGCGAGTGCGGGC
>CAZHUR010000590.1:0-1806 GCA_964535395.1 uncultured Acidimicrobiales bacterium | reverse complement strand
GATCTTGGCCGCGTCATCGTTCCATAGGCCGAGCTGTGCCCAGAACGTCTTGGCTCCCACCCTGACCGCGTCCTCTGCCACACCTGGAAGATCTTCCGAACGACGAAATGCATCGACCAGATCTGGAACTTCAGGCAGGTCTTCAAGTGAGGCATAGACCGGCTGGCCGAGGATCTCGGACTCGCGCGGATTGACCATGTAGACCCGGTAGTCCGTAGAGCTCGACAACAGATAAGTGGCCACGAAGTTCGAAGCGCGTGCCGGGTTGGCGCTAGCGCCCACGATGGCGATCGACTCGGTTGAATCGAGAATCGCCTTACGTTCTAGTGGCGAGGGTGGTGTCCAACCCTCTACTGGATCACGGTCTGCTTCAGCCATTGGAGCCTCCTACTGCGTTGCCCGCCGCTGTGAGTGCCTGGTCGAGATCCCAGATGATGTCCTCGACATCTTCAACACCCACCGAGATGCGAACCATTTCGTCGGACACGCCACCGGCTTTGAGCTGTTCGTCGCTCAGCTGCTGATGTGTGGTCGATGCGGGGTGAAGGATCAAGGTCTTTGCGTCGCCCACGTTGGCGAGATGGCTGATCATTTGGAGCGAGTTAATAAAGGTTCTGCCCGCCTCACGGCCGCCGGCGACACCGAAGGTGAAAATGGCGCCCGGGCCCATTGGGGTGTACTTATCGGCAAGTGCCTTGTGTGG
Source organism: uncultured Acidimicrobiales bacterium (assembly GCA_964535395.1). Classification (GTDB taxonomy): domain Bacteria; phylum Actinomycetota; class Acidimicrobiia; order Acidimicrobiales; family SHLQ01; genus SHLQ01. The sequence goes on along the minus strand of CAZHUR010000590.1, from coordinate 1,103 downwards.
CGATGTAGCGAGGCCGCTGTACTTGACCCAGCTGATTCGAGGGTCGGCGTCGAGCCACTCGGCAACCTTTTGGGCGTTACCGACATGTTCGGTCATGCGTTGGGGAAGGGTTTCGATGCCTTGGAGTATCTGGAAGGCGTTGAACGGAGAGATTGATGCGCCCACATCTCGCAGCTGCTCGCTGCGGATCTTGGTGGCGTAGGCGTACTCGCCGAAATTGTCCCACCAACGAAGGCCGTTGTAGCTGGGGATTGGGTCGGTCATCAACGGGAAGCGGCCGTTGCCCCAGTCGAAGCGACCAGAATCGACGATGACGCCGCCGATCGAAGTGCCGTGTCCGCCGAGGAACTTAGTGGCGGACTGAACAACGATGTCGGCGCCGTGCTCGAGCGGGCGGCAGAGGAAGGGGGTGGCGAAGGTGTTGTCGACCACGAGAGGCACACCGAACTCATTGGCAACCTTCGAGAGGCCTTCGAGGTCGGCAACTTCGCCCGATGGGTTGGCGATGATCTCGGTGAAGATTGCCTTGGTGTCATCGTCGATCTTGGCCTTCACCGAATCGAAGTTGTTCGTGCGAACGAATCGTGTGTCGACTCCGAGACGGCGCAGCGTCACGTCGAACTGTGTGACCGTTCCGCCGTAGAGCGAGGCGTTGGCCACGATGTTGTCGCCGGATCCGGCGAGGGCGATCATCGAGAGGAACTCGGCTGCTTGGCCTGAAGAGGTCGCTACTGCACCGATACCTCCTTCGAGGCTCGCGACACGCTCTTCAAAAGCGGCGATAGTCGGGTTGCCGATACGGGTGTAGATCGATCCGTACTTCTGGAGCGCAAACAGGTCAGCCGCATCTTGGGTGTCTTCGAAGACGAAACTGGTCGTCTGGTAGATGGGTACTGCTCGGGCTCCGGTGTGAGGATCGGGGCGAGCTCCTGCATGAAGGGCCCGCGTGCGGAAACCCCATTGATGATCGGCCATAGATTCGAAACTAGCTGGATTGACTTACAATTCCGATGTAGGAAAGGAACGTTCATATGATCGGTATTGGTACGGACCTAGTCGAACTTGAACGCTTCCGTACCACCCTGGAACGCACACCTGGGATC
>CAZHUR010000589.1:0-1810 GCA_964535395.1 uncultured Acidimicrobiales bacterium | reverse complement strand
CTGGTTCGGGTGCAGGCTCTGGCTCTGGCGGCGGTTCGGTTGTTGTGGGCGCTTCTGTAGTTGTGGGCGCTTCTGTAGTTGTGAGCGGTTCGGTGGTTGTGGGCGCTTCGGTGGTCGTGGTTGTTGTGGTCGTGTCGGCTTCTTCTACTTCTTCGCTGAGCGTTCCTTCGCTCGCCTCAGTGATTTCATCCGAGCTTGGCTCAGTCGACTCGGCCGTGTCAGCTGCGCTTCCGCACGCGCTCAGAGCCAATGCAGCGACGAGCAAAATGAAGAACAGGAGGCGGCGAGGCGAACGAATCACAGCCCCGAACCTAAGGCACTAGGTTTCTATTTGATCAGACGAGGTCCTAAAGATCTGCGAAACAAATCCGTGCCGATGCTGCCCGAGAAGCCGACACTGCCCGAGTAGATGAGTTAATCCGGTTCGTCCATCAACGACGTTGCATCGAATGGGACGTCGACGGCGTGTTGTTGGAGTATGTCGAGTGGGACGATCTGTGTTGCCAGTTCATGGGTACTGGCCAAAACAACCGGCGCAGCAACGCCATCCATGTGGGCCCTCAACCAGTTCGCTGCGGTCACGCACCAGCGATCGCCTGGCTTGAGCCCGGGAAAGCCAAACTGTGACGCTGGAGTCATCAAGTTGTTTCCAATCGAGGCCTGATGCTCGAGAAATTCAGCGGTGGTCACAGCGCAGATGGTGTGGCTACCAAGGTCGGTTGGGTCGGTGTTGCAGCAACCATCGCGATACCAACCCGTCACTGGTTCGGTTCCGCACATTTCGAGTACTTCACCGAGGACGTTGCGGGCGGTTGCTTCAGTCATATGCAAGAGAATAGGGGATTTGGTTGTCGGCCCGACCGGCGGGTGAGAACTACTTGTGGTCTTTGTTGCCCGAAGCGCCACGGACCGGTGGTACGCGCCGGTTCGACTTCTTTGCGGCTCGCTGGCGTCTTTGGGTTCGCCGTACGCGTCTGTCGCGCTCGGCGGTGTCTTGTTTGTAGAACGCCATGAGAGAGGAGTAGAGATCCGGTAGGTCGCGCTCCATCCTTGCGCCCTTGTCGAAGAACACTTCCGTTACGACGGCAAAGAACTCTGCCGGATTCGTGCCGGCATAGTCACGCAGCAGTCGTGGCCCGTGTCCATTTCGAACCTCTTCGTAGAGCTTGCTGCAGATGCCGATCCACTCGGCGTAACGTTCGTCGCTGGCGGCGAGCGGCGAGCCATCGATCATGCCGTCGAGCAAGTCCAAGCGATGCGCGAACTCGTGGTAGGTCACGTTGAAGCCCTGACCGCTCAGTCCAGCCCCTGCTTGGACAGAATCCCAGGCGAGGAACACCGGACCACGAGAACTCGTATGGCCAAGTACCTCGACGGGACCACTGGTAACGAGTCCACTTGCAGGACCTTGTCGTTCCCCGTCGAGAACGATCGTGGTCTCGCTAACGACAACCGAGCTCATGGACTGATAGGAGTCGAAGTCGAGTTCGAGCACGAGTATCGATGCTGATGCGGCGATGAGCACGATCATCTCGTCGGTGAGTGTGAAGCCATGCTGTGCTTCCCAGTGCCACTTGTTCATGTAGTAGAGCGTCAGCTCTTCCAGTCGATTCTGCTCATCTTCGGTGAGCTGGCACCAATGCATCATCTCCCCGCGGAGAAGGTCGTCCCACTCGTCTAAGAACTCGGGGTACTTAGGGGAGCGGCTGACGGTCCGCTTTGCCCAATCCAATAGTCCTCTAATAGCCATTCGTGTCGCTCCCTTACCGAGTGGCCACGATATCTCGTTCTTGCAAAGGTGGTCTTTAGA
>CAZHUR010000588.1:0-1812 GCA_964535395.1 uncultured Acidimicrobiales bacterium | reverse complement strand
GCGCCGCACAAAGGCAGCGCGAGAGCGAGGTGACAGCGGTGCGCTCGAACTCCTGCGTCTCTGCGCAGCACCGCTAGTCGTTTACACGCTTCTGACCCCGGTCTTTCACCCGTGGTACTTGTTGGCTCTGGTTGCTCTTCTTCTCTTTCACACGCCCGCTGATGGAGAACCCGCACGCCGATGGTTGGCGCTCGTACCTTGGGCGTGGCTGAGCGCAACACTCGTCATCTCCTACATCACCTATGAAGACCCCAGGTTCTTCTTCGAGAGGGCCTGGGTCCGTCGCGTCGAATGGTGGCCGACGTTGTTGAGCGGCCTCATCATCTTTGCGGGTCAGCGAGCACTCTTTACGAACCCACCCCGAGAGCAACCGTCCGCTCAGCGATATTCCGAACCGATTCAAACTGCGGGAGATCACCGCTGAGATCTTCGTTGAAGTACACGTCAGACGCAGACGCCCATGGCTCGGGAAGGTCTTCGAAACCGATGATCAAACCAACCAACCCAGCCGAGGTGGTCATGTTGTTGTCGGCATCCCAGCCAGCGAGCCCTGCGATGGTCACTGTTTCGGTGAGGTCTCCATCTCCGTAGAGCAACGCCATGATCGTGACAGCGAAGTTGACCCGGCTGGCCCACCATTGCGGGTCGGTGTCGTACTTCTCACCGATGAGAGCCCTGGTTGCTCGCCAGTCATCGGGGTTCTGGTCAACCCACGCCCGCACGTCGTCAACGATCGGAGCGACTATCGAATCCGCAGGCTCTGCGGCGCGAGCTTCGTCGATAAGTTCTGCGACATCGGGGGTAGCGAGAGCGCTCGAGTAAAGGTGCGCGTAGAACGCACTAGCGTCGAGCGCTGGACCGCTGCTCGTGACCGAGCCGAATCTGCGGGCTTGTCGCCGTGCCTCGTCGGCATTGCCGGGCTCGATCAGCCCAAATAGTTCGGTTTCGAGTTGGGCGTCCATTGCCCACGCGCCCTCCGGATTCAGTTCGGCCATCCCAGTTTCGGGCGGAACGATGCCTTCGTCCATCAGGTCACGGGCCCGCCGAGTGGCTACCCAGATGTCGCCGTTCAAATGGTCGACCCACTCATCACGAATTTGCTCAAAGGTCGGCTCCGGGCCGTGAGTTTCCAAGATGTGGATATCGAGCCATTCGACATGGGTGTCGTCGTCGGTGGACCACTGGTCGAGCAGAAGCAATTCGATCGAGTCTCCGGGGCCTGGCTCGTCGAGCCAGATGCCTTCGATCGGCAGCCCGGAGTGGTTGGCGACCATCGTGGCGATCCAAGAACCGTGCACAGCGTTGAGATACACCGCTTCGTCGAGGGCTCCGCTGTTGGCTGCATTTCCAGGTTCAGCACGCGTTGACTGGTTGAGGATCGTGAATCCGGCCAAGACTGCGGCGACACAACCGAAGGTGAACAGGAGGAGAATGCGTGATCGACGGTGATTCACGCTTCCAATTCTGCCCTACGATGAGTGGATGGCGACTCTGCTGCTTGCACATCCCATGTTCTTGGCTCTCAGCCCCGACGAACAGGCTGCGTCCAGTCCCTACTTTCCGCTCGGCATCTTGTACCTCGCCAGCTGGGTTCGCGACAACGGTCATGAGGTAGCGATCTATGACGGCACCTTCGAGTCTGGTCCCGAAACCTTCGCCGAGGCGCTCTCAACCCACGAGCCCGATGTAGTCGGCATCTCGGCCTTGCTGCCGACACGCTCTCACGCACTCACTCTCGCCCAGATGGCAGATGAGAGCGGAGCGGTCGTGGTTATCGGAGGGCCGGATCCGACGCTCGACCCGGCGCCGTAC
>CAZHUR010000587.1:0-1812 GCA_964535395.1 uncultured Acidimicrobiales bacterium | reverse complement strand
GGCGCAGCGGTCGACTACTGGGGTGCCATTGGCGAGCACTACGGCCTCGATCTCACGGTCGTCAACCCAGAGGTCGATCCGACGTGGCCGTTCATGACCCTCGATTGGGACGGCAAGATTCGAATGGACTGCTCGTCGCCCTACGCGATGGCGAGCCTCGTCGCGGGCAAGGATCGCTTCGATATCTCCACCGGCAACGATGCCGACGCAGACCGCCACGGCATCGTGACCCCCGACGGTGGCTTGATGAACCCGAACCACTTCCTCGCCGTAGCGATCGAGTACCTGTTTGCGAATCGGCCTGGCTGGCGATCTGAGACCGCCATCGGCAAGACGCTCGTCTCGTCCTCGATGATCGACCGAGTAGCCGAGAGTCTGGGCCGCACGCTCGTCGAGGTTCCAGTGGGCTTCAAGTGGTTTGTGTCCGGCCTTGAGGATGGTTCGATTGGTTTCGGGGGTGAGGAGTCTGCTGGCGCTTCGTTCTTGCGTCAGGACGGTTCGGTCTGGTCGACCGACAAGGACGGGATTATCTTGTGTCTTCTCGCAGCCGAGATTCAGGCCGTTACCGGCTCGAGCCCAAGCGAACGATACACCCACCTCACAGAGCGTTTCGGCGCGCCGGCTTACGCTCGCATCGATGCTCCGGCCAACCGCGAGCAGAAGGCCACGCTGAAAGGGCTCCGCCCCGAACAGGTCGAGGCGGAAACCGTCGCAGGCGAAACCATCACCGCAAAACTCACCGAGGCTTCGGGCAACGGTGCAGCTATTGGAGGCCTCAAGGTGCAAACCGAGAACGCGTGGTTTGCGGCCCGTCCATCGGGCACTGAGGACGTCTACAAGATCTATGCCGAGAGCTTCAATGGCCCAGACCACCTCGCCGAAGTGCAAGCTGACGCAAAGGCTCTCGTCGACGAGGTGTTGGGCTAACTACTGGCTACGCACAATTGCTAAAGCCCGAGCAGCAAGCGCATCGGCGGTGAGTCCGAACTTCTCGAACAGGACTGCCGGGGGCGCCGACGCCCCGAAGTGGTCGATACCTATTGCTTCGTCGACGAACTCTTGCCAGCCTTGTGTCGAACCAGCCTCGAACGACATCGATGGGCGCGAGCGCGGGATGATCGACTCTCTTTGCTCGGCCGTAAGCCCTCGAAAGATCTCCCATGAAGGCAGCGAAACAACCCGTGCCGATACCGACTCGGTGCCGAGTTGATCTCGAGCAGCGAGAGCAACCTCGACCTCGGTGCCTGTCGCGACGATGGTGAGATCGTTACCTTCGGCGACGATTGCTGGTCCCGATGCTGGATCGATTAGCCCCGGATCGAGAATGGCCATGTCCTGGCGTGAGAACACCAGAACCGACGGACCGCTGTGAGCTAGAGCGGTCTGCCAGGCAATTGACGCTTCGTTTGCATCACCAGCTCGGATGACCTGCACTCCTGGCATCGCCCGAAAGCTGGCCAAATGTTCGATTGGTTGGTGCGTAGGACCATCTTGGCCAACCCCGATTGAATCGTGGGTCATCACGAAGATCACCGGGACCTCCATCAGCGCCGCCATTCGCACGGTGGGACGAAGGTAATCGGAGAACACGAAATAGGTGGCGCAATATGGGCGCAGACCGCCGTGAGCGGCAATGGCGTTGCACATTGCTCCCATCGCGTGCTCTCGCACGCCAAAGTGAATGTTGCGCCCAGCCCAATCGCCAGAGTTGACGTCACCACCGTCGTCTATCTCGGTCAACGTCGACGGGGTAACGTCCGCTGCGCCACCGACGAGTTCGGGGACTGCAGCCGCTATCTCGTTGAGAGTTCT
>CAZHUR010000586.1:0-1817 GCA_964535395.1 uncultured Acidimicrobiales bacterium | reverse complement strand
ATCGTTCGGTGTCCCATCGCTGAGACGCGTGAACTGTGCGCCGAGCTGCTCGGCGAGCGGCAAGAACGGTTGAACAGCTTCTTGGAGTGCGGTGGCATCGATGTTGACAGCAAAGGGCACAAAGGCACCATCGAGAGCGAGACGCACCTGCTCTGCGGTGACCTCGCCCGCCCGGTTCTGAGCCTCGCTGGTGCTTGCGCCGAGATGTGGCGTAACGACCACGCCCGGTACACCAAAGAGTGGAGAGTCGGTCTTTGGTTCGACGTCAAATACGTCGATAGCGGCACCGGCGACCTTGCCTTCGAGGATTGCGTCGGCGAGATCGGCCTCATTTACGATTCCGCCGCGAGCGACGTTGACCACGCGCAACGTTGGCTTTGCCAGCGCGAGGCGTTCGGCGTTGATGAGGTTCACCGTTTCGGGTGTACGCGCGATATGGAGGGTCAGAAAGTCACTTTCGGCAATGACTTCCTCCAGCCCGACCAATTCGACCGCAAGTTCGGACGCACGTTCGGGAGTGACGAATGGGTCATGGCCGATCAGGCGCATTCCAAAAGCCTTGGCTCGCTGAGCGACAAGACCGCCGATGTTGCCCAGGCCTATGATTCCGAGCGTCTTGTCGAGCAACTCGATGCCACCCCACTGAGAACGCTCCCAGCGACCTTCTACGAGCGCCGAGTGTGCTTGGGGAACGTTGCGGGCTGTCGCAAGAAGCATCGCCAGAGTGTGTTCGGCTGCCGAGACGGCGTTTGACGTTGGAGCATTCGCTACCAGTACACCGGCCTCGGTTGCGGCCTTGGTGTCGACGTTGTCGAGGCCTACTCCGGCTCGACCTACGACCACTAGCTCGTCAGCGGCTGCGATCACCTCTTTGGTCACCTGAGTAGCTGAACGGATGATGATGCCGTGAGCTCCCTCGACCGCCTTGATCAAGTCCTCGGGAGACAAATCGAGTTGGACGTCGACTTCGTGTCCTGCGTTACGCAGAAGTTCTAGACCCCGGTCGGCGAGCTTTTCTGTAATAAGTACACGTGCCACCCGTTGAGGATAGGCACCACCGTGGCCCCGTCCGTTGTCCTTTTGACAGAAGTCTCACAAATCCGGCCAAATTGTCCAGACAAGTTGATTTTGGGGGCTTCGAGATGGCGATCAGTCGCTCTCCGATGACAGTTCTTGGTCTTCGAGTACCTCTTCTCGACTGATTCCGAGGAGAAACAAGATTGCGTCGAGGTGCGGAGTCGAGAGGGTGGCATCGGCCGCTTCGCGGACGACCGGTTTTGCGCAGAAGGCCACGCCAAGGCCGGCAGCTTCGAGCATGTCGAGATCGTTTGCTCCGTCGCCGATCGCGATGACCTGCTCGGGGGAGATGTCTTCGGCGACGGCCATTGTTTCGAGTAGTGCTGCCTTGGCTGCTCGATCGACGATCGGTCCAACCAGCTCGCCGGTAAGGACTCCGCGCTTGATCTCTAGTTCGTTTGCGTACGCGTAGTCCAAGTCGAGTTTTTCTCGGAGACGACCCGTGAACGACACAAAGCCGCCGCTGACTATCGCAACCTTGTAGCCAAGGCGCTTCAGCGTCTCGATGAAGCTTTCGGCACCTTGGGTTAGCTCTAATTTTTCATAGGCATGATCGATGATTTCGACAGGCTGGCCACCGAGAAGCGCCACGCGTTGACGAAGCGACTCTTCGAAGTCGATCTTCCCGGCCATTGCAGCCTCTGTTATCTCAGCGCACTGCTTACCAACACCGGCCTCATCGGCGAGCAGATCGATCATCTCGTTCTGGATCAACGTGGAATCGACGTCTAGGACAACCA
>CAZHUR010000585.1:0-1821 GCA_964535395.1 uncultured Acidimicrobiales bacterium | reverse complement strand
GTTCCCGTGATCTACACCGTAGATCTGGCCGGATACCGACCTCGGTCGACTCCGGCAGGACAACGTGGCCGGTACACGCTCGCCGGTTTCAGCGACGCAACGTTCAGCCTCATGCAAACGCTCGAGGCAGGACGAAACGCCGACTGGCCGTTCTAACCGCTAGGACACGTCGAGTGACTCGAGTAGTTGCTCGACGCGGGTCTTGATCTCGTCACGCACTCCGCGGACGAGGTCGAGGCCCTGTCCGGCGGGATCGGTGAGCGGCCAATCTTCGTGGCGAGTCCCGTGGTAGTGGGGGCACACATCTCCACAACCCATCGAAACAACCACATCACACTCACGAACAATGTCGTCGGTCCAGAGCTTTGGCTGGTGTAACGAAATGTCGATACCAACCTCAGCCATGGCCTCGACCGCAGCAGGGTTCGTTTCCGTTGCCGGATTCGAACCACCCGAATACACCACGACCGAATCGCCAGCGAGATGACGGAGCCAACCAGCCGCCATCTGCGAACGACCAGCGTTGTGGACACACATGAACAACACACTCGGACGATCAGAACTCATGGGTTCAGTCTGGCCGACGAACTCGAATAACAGATGAAGCCAAGGTGAATTGAAATGACTGAAACAATCGAAATCCCACCACTACCAGACAACGCCATCTTGATGGTCGAGGTCGGTTCGACCGCGCACGGGACCGGAATCGACGGAGGCGAAGATCACGATCAGCTCGCTGTCGTCGTCGAAACCCCAGAACAAGTTATGGGCCTCGACGAACAAGGCTTCAAAACCGTCATGCAACGGACCCAGCCCGAAGGGGTTCGGTCCGGACCTGGCGACACCGATCGCACCCTTCACTCGCTCCGTCGGTTCCTCCGCCTCGCCGCGTCGGGAAACCCGTCGATCCTCATGACGCTGTGGGCTCCAGTCGAGTTCGCAACGCCCGAAGGTCACGAGCTGCAAGGACTCGGTGAAGCATTCATTGGTCGTCATGTCGTTCCCCGCTATCGCGGCTACATGCAATCCCAAGTCAAGCGACTGCTTGGCGAGGGAAGCGGTGGTCATGGTGTGCGTGGCAGCGGCGGCCGGCCCGAGCTGATCGAAGAGTTCGGCTACGACACGAAGTACGCCATGCACGCAGCCCGCCTTGGGTTTCAGTGCATCGAACTTCTGTCGACCGGAGCGCTCCAACTACCGATCACGTCACCTGACGGCGATTGGCTACGCGACGTTCGCTACGGCCGAGTCGAATTTGACGAATGGTTCGAGCGAACCGTCGAACTCGACGCAGCGCTCGAATCGCTCCTCGACGACGAGTCGGTGCCACCGGGCCCAGAACGCAAACAAATCGAGGCGTGGTCGGTCGCTACCCACCACGCCATCTGGAACAAGATCAACTAGTAAAGAAGTACCGCACCAAGGAGGTGCACGATGACAGAAACAACCGCAACGCAAACAGGCAACGTCCTGTCGTGGGCGAATGACCTCGACGAAAAGACGATGGCGCAGGCCCACCGGACAGCGAACCTTTCGTTCGTCCACAAACCGCTCGCGCTTATGGCCGACGCGCACCTCGGAATGGGTGCGACCGTCGGCTCGGTCGTCGCGACCGAAGGTTCGATCATCCCGGCCGCTGTCGGAGTCGACATTGGCTGTGGCATGGTTGCGCAGAAGACCGTGTTCACCCGTGATCAGCTCGACGCGCACTTGCCGAAGATTCACGCGGCCATTGCGAAGGCAGTGCCGTCGGGTCAGCCAAAGCGAGGAAATCGAAACGCTGGGTCGCGCACAAAGGTGGCGAACACAAAGGTGCTCGAT
>CAZHUR010000584.1:0-1829 GCA_964535395.1 uncultured Acidimicrobiales bacterium | reverse complement strand
GGTTGCTCACAACGATGTTGCCATCGTCGTCGCGCAGTACGAGTTGACCTGTAAGGCCGGTAAAGAACTCTGGGTCACTCGGCGCCGGCGGGTTTTCTCCAGCACCTTCGCCAGGCACGGCTTCATCGGTGGCAGCGTCGTCAGCGGTGTCGTCGGCGACCGCTGCATTGTCGTTGGGCGTTGCATTGTCTGGAGCGGCATTGTCAGGAGCGGCCACCTGTCCCGAACTACACGCGCCGAGCAGAACGATCGACAATGCCATGCCCGTCAGAACTACTGCTCTCTGGAGACGACTCAAGATTGCTACTCCGCTTCAAGCTGGGCAATGCGCTGGTTCAAGCGCTCAACCTTCGCCTCCAGCCTAGCGACCTCTTTCGCCGACGATTTGGCCTTCGATTCATGAAGGGATCGTTCGTTGAGTAGCTCCGCGTTTGCCGCTTCAGCGACGGCTAGGTCCGATTGCGCTTGCGTTGCGGCGGCGGAGAGCGCATTCCACTCCGAAGCACCAAGAAGCCTGCGGCGCCAGCGCCAGACCAAAAAACCAATGAGTAGGCCAAGCGCAAAGGCCAGTAGAAGTGGGATCACGATCTCGAGCAAAACAAACGCCATCGCTAGAAGCTCTCCCTTGCAATCAACTCGACGCGCCGGTTCTGAGCTCGACCCTCGTCTGTGCTGGTATCGGCAATTGGTTGCGACTCTCCGAAGCCAACTGCGGAAAGTCGGCCAGGATCGACGCTTTGGGCAATGTAGGCGGCAACCGCGTCGGCCCGTGTTTGCGAGAGCGCTTGATTGGCGTCCTCTGGGCCGAGATCGTCGGTGTGGCCGCCTATCTCTATGACCGGCAGCGGGAAGCGGTTCATCACTTCGACCACCTTGTCGAGAGTTGCGGTCGCAGCAGGAGAGAGCGTGCTCGCGTTGGTGTCAAAGACCACGTTCTGTCGGATCTCCTCCTGCAGTGTGTCGAGTTCGGCCTGGAGAAGATCGATCTGGTCTTCAACTGGCAAGTCTTCGGTGTCGACGATCGAGATGACACCGCCCGGCCGCAGGCCCAACTCCTCAGCGTCGTCAAGTGCGGCATCAGCGGCCTCCTGGGCATCCTCGTTCAACGCAATGCCGTTCACGGTGAGATCGCTGTCGTTGATCGCTGCGTCTGCCGACAACAGTCCGTCAAAGGTCAGAAGTGACGAAGCCAGTGCGCTCACGCGCTCGTCGACCCCTTCGATCGCCGGGTTCAGGTTCGAGATCATCAAGTTGTTGACCACATTTTCTGCGCCGACGACTTGCCCGGCGGCGTTGCCGAGTGTTGCTGACTGTTGAGCGGACAACACTGTGCCATCGAGGACGATTCTGGTCCCATCGAAGTTTGCGATGACGTCGAGGAATCCGAGTGCATCGGGCGCCGAAATGTTGACAGCGTCAGATACGGCGTCGTCAAGCGCTTCAGCTGCATCGGCATCTGCGGCAAGAATCTCGCCCGTGATCGGTCCAACATCGCCAACGCCCAGGGCAGCGGCGGTGAAGGTTCCGATGTTGAGTAGCTCAATGGTTTCACTCAGTTCCGAAATTTGGCCGTCCGCGTCTGGTGAAGCTGTTTCTCCACCGGCCACGGTGATTAGGTCTTCGACCGAAAGGCCGGTGTTATTCGCCGCGGTGAGTAGCTGGTCTTTGTGCGTTTGGGTGGGCACGGTGCCTGTGATTGTGATGATCTCACCGTCCGACGTTGCTTCGATTGCGATGCTTACCGGCCCTAGAACAGCTGGAGAGGTCGCCGCAACAGTGGCACTGCGGAGATCGAATAGCCCCGATTTTTCTGCGAGCAGGGCTTGTTC
>CAZHUR010000583.1:0-1837 GCA_964535395.1 uncultured Acidimicrobiales bacterium | reverse complement strand
GAACAGCGTCGGGCTGTTCTTTGCGAATCTTCAGCGCAAGACGAATCGGGTTTGTGATCGAGTTGAACGACCAGCTCGGCACGCCGCGAACTCCGTCGGGCAGCCTTGCTTCGCCAGCTTCGTGAAAGGCCACCACCTCGTCCAACCCCTCGATTTCGGCGAGGTTCTTCGTGAGGTGAAAGCCATACTCATTGAGCGTCGTCGTCGATGGCGGAAGGGCCGTGACAACACCAAACTTGGCACTGGTTTGTGGGCCCTGATCAGTTTCGTGGCCGCGTGAGGATCGCATCCGGAGCGCAGCGAGCTGAAGGAGGAAAGACCACGAATCCCTAAATGGGTTCACCGTGGACCCTGGAGCGTCAAACCACGAGACTGCACACTCTGCGACCTCGTAGCCGAGGTGATTCGCCAGCCAGAGCACCTCGAGGTCGAAGCTGAAGTCGTTGGTCGTAAGGGCGCCGAAGATCTCGTGTGCGACCGCGCGTTCGAAGAGCTTGAAGCCGCATTGGGTGTCGGACAATCCCTCGCCCAGCACCCTCGAGGTGAGCGAACGAAGGGCGCCGCTGAACAACCGGCGCATCGCCGAACGGTTCGATTCACTGGCCTCATCGAGAGCCCGGCTACCAATCACGATCGGCACTCCCCCGACCGCGATGTCGATCATCTCGTCAACGTGTGAGATCGGGGTTGAAAGATCGGCGTCGGTCACCAGGACGAACGCTCCTGTGGAGGCCTTCACACCAGCGGCAACCGCTGCGCCTTTGCCGCGGTTCACCCCAGGGGCGAGGATACGAACGTTGCGAAGTTCCAGTAGCCGAACAACCGCCACCGTTCCGTCGGTTGACCCATCGTCTGAGACGATGATCTCGAAGCGGTAGCCCGCCCGTGCCAAGTGCGCAGCGACTGCGGCGATCGTGGGAACGATGCGCTGTGCCTCGTTGTATGCCGGGATCACCACGCTGATCTCGGGTGCCATGTCTACCGGTTCTGATTTCCAATTCTTGAAGTTCTCGTAAGCCATGCCAATGATCTCGGATTTGAAGATCAAGCTGGGCAGAGCACTAGCTCAAGATCACCTCAAGAGATCCGTGTGAGGTGCTCCACGCGCCAGTTGCCGTCGCGCAGGATAAACACAACTCGCACACGTTCGGTGAGATCTCCGCTGTCGTCAGTGCGGTCGATGTGGGCCATCAAGATCTGGCCATCAATGCTGTAGAAGTCCGAGGTGACCACGTGACGGTCCGAGTTGCCAGCATCGACGATTGCTCCAGTGGCCAGCACCTCATTCACTTGCTCATGGGCGGGACCGGAGAACCAAACGTCGATACCTGTCCGGTCGCCGGCAACCGCAGCGTTGTCCACCGCCGCCTGTGATCGGATCCACGCAAACTCGATCGCCTCCATTGTTTGAGGTTCGAGCGTCCGCAGCAGCGGTTGACCTTCGACCCACACCACCTCGGCATCGCCATCGATGGTCTGGGCGGGTTCGGAAAAGACCGAGGTGAAATCTGCTCCCTCGCTCGCGTTCAGGACAATCTGAGAACCGAGAAGAACACTGAGGATTCCGAAGGTTCCAATGGCGAGCAGCCAGAGAGCCTTTCGAAGGTGGTCACTTGATCGGAGCGAAGCTTGCGTGAGCGAGTTCATCGCGATGCCTGCTCCGGTTGAACCTCGAGGCCGAGGATCTCGACCGATGGGAGCGCCACCTCGTCGAGAAGTGCCGACGGCAGCCAAAGTTCGGCTGCGCCGTTGCGCAGCTGAGCGCCTTCGTCTCCCCACCGGACGTCGGTGCCATCTGCGACGAACGCCCCACTGGGGTCGAGAGCGCTCTCGACCC
>CAZHUR010000582.1:0-1837 GCA_964535395.1 uncultured Acidimicrobiales bacterium | reverse complement strand
GACCAAAATTACACCCCACGACATGCTGCCGAAGAGCGAATCTTCTTGTCGGCACCCGACATGAGCGAGCTCGAGCGCGAGGCATTGATCAACGCGTTCGATTCGAACTGGATCGCGCCGGTTGGACCAGCGCTCGACGGTCTGGAAGAACGCCTGTGTCAACTGACGACTCGCGAGGCCGCAGTCGCAGTGAACAGCGGCACCGCGGCGCTGCACCTCGGCCTGCTAGTGCTTGGGGTACAGCCCGGCGACACCGTGATCGTGCCCTCCCTCACCTTCGTCGCGTCCGCCAACGCGGTGCGCTACCTCGGCGCCGAACCCATCTTCGTCGACAGCGACCTCGAGACCGGCAACATCGACCCGAACCTGCTCGAGGTGGCTCTCCGCGGTCTTGCCAACAGCCACCGTCGACCAGCAGCGGTCATGACCGTCGACCTCTACGGCTCGTGTGCGAACTACACCAGGATCGAAGCGATATGCGCGGCGTATGGCGTGCCGATCATCGAAGACGCAGCCGAGGCCATCGGAGCACAACACTTCGGCCGGCCCGCCGGGTCCTTCGGAGCGTTGAGCGTCTTCAGCTTCAACGGCAACAAGCTCGTCACCAGCGGCGGCGGCGGTGCACTCGTTGGACCAGAAGACCTGATCTCCAAAGCGCGTTACCTCGCCACCCAAGCCCGCCAGCCGGAACTTCACTTCGAGCATCACGACGTAGGTTACGCCTACCGCCTGTCCAATCTCCCTGCCGCAATCGCGTCGGCACAGATCGACCGTCTCGGCGAAATGGTGGAGCGGACCCGTCAGATCAACACTCGCTATCGCGACATCCTCGCTCTCATACCTGGCGCCGATCTCATCGACATCGACCGAGAAGGTTTCGGCAATGGTTGGCTGAGCGTCGTTCGGCTCGACCAGAGATGCCATGGATCTGCCTACGAGATTTGTCAGGCAATGGCCGCTGACGGCATCGAAGCTCGGCCGGCATGGAAGCCAATGCACATGCAGAGTCTCTATAGCGACAACGTGATCATCGGTGGCACGGTGGCAGAAGAGCATTTCGCGACCGGCCTATGTCTGCCGAGCGGATCCTCGATGACGAGCGTTCAACAAGAGCGTGTGATCTCAAGCTTCATGACCGCACTATCGGCCAACCTGCGCCCGCATGGACAGCCGTTGACGATTCAACTGCCCGACACAACCACGTACGCCCAAGCCACCAACCCCACACCAGCTCACGCCAAGACGACGATCCAGTTCTCCGAGCCACCACCTTCACCACCAGCAGGAATCCAGCGACCAGAACCCGCTCTGGCGAACGCTAACCAGGCTCCAACGACAGCGGTCCACCACGCCCAACCAGCCCACGCAAAACCAACCCCGGCCCAAGCAGCCGGACCAGCCCAAACAGCCGGACCAGCCGTGCAACTCCCTGCACCCACACCAACATCTGAGAAAACGCCGACGATCAACCTGCCAGCCGCCAAACCGTTTATCGATCTAGATGACCCCGTAGACGTGCGACCAACCCACACCCTCAACACCACCCCCTAAGGGGTCGCGCCTCACTTACTTCTTCTTCTCTAACCGCTTTCAGCGGTATTGGGGTCGCGCCTCACTTACTTCTTCTCTGTCATAGGCCCGCGTTAGGTTGCCGCTATCACTTCCCCCTTGCTCTAATCAACCGGAAGTGAACTATGCCTCGTCCCCCTCGAGTGGACTACGAAAATGCGTGGCACCACGTAATGAACCGCGGAGCTCGTCGCCAGTCGATCTTTGCGACCGACGCTGACCGACATCGATTTTTTGAACTTCTAGGCCGGCTCGATGAACGCTATGG
>CAZHUR010000581.1:0-1839 GCA_964535395.1 uncultured Acidimicrobiales bacterium | reverse complement strand
GATGAGAAGGGTGTGACCGAACAACGTGTCTTGGTTAGGTCCGAATTGGAAGTGTCGCCCTGGGATTTGAAGAGCGAGCACGCGGGACTCGAAGAAGTCGTCTGCGTTGTAGCTCTTGAGCCAGCCTGTCAGTTTTTTCCATAACCAATTCAGAGTCTTTGCGACTACGGCGGCGACTATCGGAGCTATGTACGGCCCAACAATCGGGATTGCATTCGCGCCCAGCCCTGCCTTTGCCGCTGCGGCCTTGATCATCGCGCTAACAAGCGCGTCGGCCTGTTTCTGATACTCCTTGTACAGCTCCTGAGCGAACTCGACCAATCCACCCGAGTCTTGCTCAGCCAACATGAGAGTCGCCGTGAGTATTAGCGGATACGAAGCCTCGTCGCCGGGAGCCCCCCACCTGTGCAGCACACGGGGCGGATTGGCTCGGATGATCGTGCCTGCGCGTACCTTTGTTGCAATCTGTGTTGGGCCATATATCGGTGGAGCTGCGGTTGGCAGGCTTACCAACGAGTGAGCGATTTCATCATCACCGTGTTTGTCCTTCGTTGGAGTGATGCATCGCAACCTCGAAAAACGCAACTCGATGCTTTGAATTGGCTCTATCGGGTCTGTTAGGACCGTTGGATCACCTGGACCGTAGTTCCACTCAATTCCGCCGGTAATGCGTTCAAGTTTGTCTTCCTTGGGAAACGGGATTGACCTGAACCCATTCGGGAACCGGTCGATCACCCAATTTGCAGGAGCAACAGTCTCTAGCCCCAATTCTGCTTTGAGCCCCTGAATTCTTGGATCTTGGTATTCAAGGCGGTCCTCGGTCTCCTGCGTGAGTTGAAATAGCAGTTCGAAAGATTCGTCTGAAGTGAGTTTCGGGGCTTCAAGAGTCGGCCCCAAACCGTACGTGAACGGATTCCGAGAGAGGTCTATAGCTATTCGAGATGCAACTTCCTCCCGCTCCGCGTCTTGGAACACGGCAAGGGCTCTCGTCCAGGCGTCGTCGTTTTGAGCGTCGAACGCTCCATCAAGAACCCGGTGGGCGACGTTAAGAAGTTCAGCGCTCAATTGAGCCCTAAGAAGTTGACTCATAGCCTCGGCTCCAGGCCCGAGTTCAGCCGGATCGATTACTACACCACCGTTCATACATGTACTCCTATCTCTACGAATGACCGGTTGGTCCGACCTTCAACAACTTCATCGTTTGTAAACCAGAATTCCTGTCGTTCGAATTTCAAATCAATGGTGATGCGAGAGTTTGCGGGACGAAATCTTGGCGGTACCCGTAAGGCAGATTCAACATCAAGCAAGTCGGCTTCAATTCTTTGACGCCTATAGGTCTACTAAGTAGGCGCGAGATGCGGTGATATTCTGCGGTGCCTCGAGCTGTGCGAGGTCGAAGCCGACCTGCTCGCAAATGATCCGGCCGTTCTAGATAGATTCAGTCTCGCGACTGAAGGCGGTTTTTATGGCGATACCTCGATTGAGGTTCGTGAGGATGGGACTCCTGTTCTTCGCTATAGGCCAGACGCTGAAGCCATGGCCGCATTGGCGACGTATGGTGACGACCCGACAGCGTTCGCGACGGTTTCGACTGCTCTGGATGACGCCGAGGTGGCCGGGCTCAACATTGACGTTGACCTCTTCTCATACACAGCGTGCGACCTGGATGGCGTGTGTGGTTCGGCCGCCGTCTCCATCTACTACGCGCCCAACCTCATTCGCCTTCCGCCTGACGCGATCGATGACGCGGCAACGACGTCGACAAACAGCAGCTTGGTGATCGAGGTTCTAGACAACGATTCAGACCGTGATGGAGTTCTTGACCCGGAGTCGGTGGTT
>CAZHUR010000580.1:0-1848 GCA_964535395.1 uncultured Acidimicrobiales bacterium | reverse complement strand
CTTCTATACCAAGCGCCTCAACGTGGCGACCTCTTCGATCGATCGTGGCCGAACTGACCTGCGCACCCGACAGCCGTCGGGAATCCACAGCCTCCCCTCTCGTATGGTGCCGGTCCTCCCAGACGACACCACGCAGTACAACGCAAAGATCCTGAAGGTCACCGATAGCTCGGTCAAAGACGGCACATACGTCCTCGACGTGAGCTTTGGACGCACTCCCGCTGCCCAAGCGGAGTTGTACACCAGGCTGTCGACCGTCCTCGCAGAGGCGCAAGGTCGCTAGCGTTCTAGGTCAGGGTTGAAAGCGCTGCTTCAACCCCTGACACGTAGCCTCCGCCGAATTTGATCGCGTGGACTACCAGAGGTGCGAGATGGTGTAGATCGACCCGATGACGCCAGCCATCGGCGAGAGGAAACTCGTCGTGGTACGCCTCGAAGGCGGCCTCGCCGAATCCTCCGAAGAGGCGCATCATCGCAAGGTCGAACTCGCGGTGGCCACCGTGGGCGGCTGGGTCGACGAGCCAGCTCTGACCAGACGTGTCGATCACTCGATTGCCAGCCCACAAGTCGCCGTGAAGCCGAGCTGGCGGTTCGTCCGCCGCACCAAACTCATCGAGCCTGCTTGCGACGGTCTCAAGTTGAGAAACGGACGTCTGCGTGAGGGCGCCGCGATCGCTCGCAATTCGGGCGAGCGGAAGCAGGCGACGCTGCGAATAGAACTCGGCCCACGTGTCGCAGGGGTCATTGGGCAAGGCCTGACTTCCCGTGGTGCGCCGATCTTGTCGGCCAAATGACGTTGCACCGGAACGGTGAAGCCGTGCCAAGCTTCGGCCGAACTTCACCTCGCCGTCGGGGCTCTGCGGTCCGCCGACGTCGACCCACTCGAGGACGAGCATCGCTGGTGCGTCATCGGAAACGGCGATCACGCGGGCAACGTTGCACTCGCCTGGCTCGGCCAGCCACTCGAGCCCCGCAGCCTCGGTCGAGAAGAACCCGGGAGGCGGGTTTGTGTGAGTCTTTGCAAAGACGGTGCGACCATCATCGAGGGTGACCCGATACGCCGTTGCAAAGTCTCCCCCAGACACAGAGACGGCCCTGGTAACACCAGCGCCGCTCAGGCCAGCGACCTTTGCCTCGAACCCATCCACACAAGATGTGTACCGGATTTCACTCTCTATACGGTCCGAAATTCTTACAAATCCCGAGGGCGGTGTTCGGTACCCATTCCAGCGGTGATGAAGACGGCGGTCGTGGGGGCGGTCACGTTTGCGGTGTGCCACGTTCCGGGTTCGTTGATCGCGTACTCACCGGCGTGCAACGTAGTTGCGACCTCGGCTCCATCGATCTGTTGGACGAGCTCGATCGAACCTGCGGTGCAGAGCACGACCTCGCCACCTTTGGGATGCATCTCCCACACGTCCCATGACTCGGTGAAGGTATGCATCGAGACGAGGCGACCTTCTCTTCCATCGGCCTCACCATGACGCTCGCCGTAGCCCTGATACCACTCCATGTCGCCGGTGAAGTGAGGCTCGGAAACAGCGGTGGCACCGAGGCCTAAGTGAATGGGGTTGTCATTGAGATTCTTCGGTCCGCTCATAGGGCAACCCTAGAGCATTAACGTGCTCTGTTGCCGAGGCTCCAGGACATCGGCCCACCGTTTTCAACGAGTGCCTAGAGGTCGCTCAACGCGCGTTCGACTTGTTGTTCTAGAAAGTCGTCGGTGATGTCGGATCCGATCTGGCTTGCCCGGAAATGGATGGGGGCGACGAGGAGTTCGATCAAGAGTTGAGCGTCGGCCGGAGCAGAGCATTCTCCGCGTTCAACTGCCCGTTCGATGACAACGGC
>CAZHUR010000579.1:0-1849 GCA_964535395.1 uncultured Acidimicrobiales bacterium | reverse complement strand
CTACTGCATCGCCCCCGAGCAGTCTCGCGAAGCGCTCGAACTCAATGAGCGGTTCTTCGCCTATTTGCAGCACGACCTGCCGAACAAACTCGTGTTGGCTGTCGATCTTAAGCCCGGTGACTCGCTGACCTGGCGCGACCAGTCGGTTCTTCACGGTCGCAACGCCTTTGAGGCCGAGCTGGATGGCGATCGGCTGATCTGGAAGACCGGGATCATCCTCGATGACTAGCCAGGTTCCGGTGCTTCAGCGACAGGTGGGCCAACTCGACCTGTCGCTGAGTCAGATCTCGTTCGGCTCGATGCGTCTCGATCCCAGGGCAAACACCGCCGACACGTCCGCCTTTCTTTGTTCTCTGTTCGATGCGGGCGTCGACACGCACCACTCTTCGTTCGAGTACGACAGCTACCCGCACTATTGCGAAGCCGTTCGATCGGTGCGAACTAGCGGGAGGCATCCGAAACACATCGTGAAGCTCGCAGAACCCTCGTTTGACCATCATGAGTTCGATGCCGGTCGGTTCATTGCGGCGGTCGATCGCGAACTCACGGCGCTGGGTACCGAGTCGATCGCCAACGTGCAGTGGATGGTTCGTACCCCAGAGCCGGCCAGTTCGACTTCCCTCGGCGCTTTCCATGGTGCCACCGAAGCGTTGGGGGCGGTGGCCGATGAGCTGCGAGCTGCCGGAAAGATCGAGTCGCTCTCTGTCTTTCCCTATTCAGCGGCCGAGGCGCAGACGACCATCGATAGCGGTATTGCCGATGCGCAGTGCGTCTACCTCAACCTGCTCGAACGGGGTGACCTCAAGCATCTCGAACAGATCCCAACGATCGCGTTGCGACCGGTTTCCGGAGGCGCCCTATCGTCACGCAACCCGTTCTGGTGTACCGACGCTGGCCAGGCGGTGATCGAGGAGGTCCGGTCGGCGGGCGAGTTGGCGGCTTCGACCATCGCGGATGTGGCGATGTCATGGCCGTTGCTTCACTCCGGCGTCTCCACTGTGGTCGTCAGCTTGGTCGACGACCCACGTCTGCTCAGCACACTGTTGGCGGTTGGTCAGGTGGCTCCGCAACCCGAGCGGTTCCGGAAAATGAGGGCGGCAGCGGAGCGGTTGCCGCATCGCGAAGTGCTTCTCGACAAGCTGCTCGGCTAGCCATACACCACCGACGTCATGCAATTTTGAAGTCACCTTGAAAGCATGGAAAAGCACGTAAAGAGGAGAACTTTCCGCCGTCGACATTTTTCGATAGCTTTGCATATGTTGTGCTGCCTTCGATTCCCTCCCGGGGGGCGGGTGGCCTTAGCGAGCGGACACACATCGGGGATGAATGACTAAGCCAGGCGAGCGGGGTCTCGATGATCAAGCACCAACCATTCGCGAATATTTACAGCTGATTGGCCGACACAAGTTTCTTGTCGCCCTGGGCCTTCTAGGCGTGCTTGCCGCCGCCATCGCGTTCACCTACACCAGAACCCCGCAATACCAGGCCGAAGCCGAGGTGCTCTTGCGCACCACCGACTCCGACTCGATTTTCCCGGTGGCCGAGGGGGCGAGCAACCTCATCCGCCAGGTCTCGACCGAGCGAGACTTCACCGAAAGCGATGAGTTTCGGCGCGCCGCCGAGCAGGCGTTGGGCGACGCCACTGAGTTGGGTGAGATAGGTGCGCCGGGCCAGATCGGCGAGTTTGAATACGTGGTGACCATCGAGCCAAAGGCGGTGGTGAGCAACGATCCACGGACCGAGGCCACCACGCTCATATTCACTGCGGTGTCAAACAACGCTGAGCTTGCCTCCGATGCGGCCCGGCAGTTCGCCGATACCTATATCGAGCTGCGACATGAGCAGGATC
>CAZHUR010000578.1:0-1849 GCA_964535395.1 uncultured Acidimicrobiales bacterium | reverse complement strand
CGCCACCATCGTCTGGTTTTGAATGCCCTTCTGGACGCCCTGTCGGCGAACCAGGTCTGGTTCGCCTTCAAACATTCCAGATCCATCGAGTGCCGCAGAGATGAAGTCATCGAGGGGCGTGGTCGTGCCGAAGAAGGCTTGTAGTTCTGGATTGCGATCATCACGTGCTGCAAAGCCACCAATCGATCGGACTGATCCGTCGCTGTTGACCGAGTTGAGGCCATCGCGGTAGATGGTTTCGACCGCTCCGAAATCGATCTCGCCGTCGCTGGGCAACGCGTCGTTGATAGCGCAAATATCAGCGCTGACGAGTCGATGCGCGCTCACATCAGAGGCGTACTCATAGCCTCCGTCAGCGTCAGTTGTCTCGAAGTCATCGCCGCCAGCAACTCCCGAGGACGCACTCGCCGACGCTTCACCCGACGAAGCCGACGCTGACGCCTCGGCAGAGTCGTTTGGAATTTGCGACACGGTTGCCCCGTCGTCGGTTCCACACGCGGCAGCCCCCAAACTCAGCGCTGCCACGACAGCAAGGTTTCGGACGATGTGATGGTTCATTGGGGGAACTTTCTAACCGAGGGTTCGGCGATGGTCTCAGCCGGTGGATGGAAAGCATACCTAACACATAATCATTTGCAAGCTTATTTCTAGTCTTCGACGACGTGCGTTCGGAACCGCGCCCGGGCCGAACGCCAGGAGGCTTTGTCGATCGAACCATCAGTCCGAACAGCTTGGGCAGCAGCACGACCCATCGCGATCGTGTGATGCAAGTTGTCGGGTACAAACAACCCCTGTCGTCCAGCGGTGATCAGTTGCGGCTGTGTCTCGGTCCACTGTTCAATCGCGTCAAGATGCTGGCGATAGCCATGGCGGTACACCGGGTACACCGACGGCAATTTTCGAACGTGGGAGTCGATGTGTTCGGGACCGGGCAACCCTTGCTCGGCGATCTGGCGAGCAACCAGCGCTGCTAGGTCGTCGTCACTCATCTCCCACACGTCGTCGCCAACGGTGCATGCAAGCTCGGCACACAACACGGTTTGACCTTCCGGGTCTGGCCCCGTTCGGTAGTTCTTTGGCTCGGACAACCGTGCAATGAGGGTGTCGAGGCCCGGAAAGTAATGCGCATCGAATTCGGTGTACTGCGACCGGGGAACCACGAGATACACAAACACCATGCCGCGGTGTTCAAGACCGCGTGCTGCCGCCTGCACCTCCTCCGATGGCCTCGGAGTGGAAACCTCGACCAGTCGAGATGCTGGGATTGTCGAGATAACCGCATTCGCGTCGATCGTGGTCACCTCGTCGCCCCTCGTCAACGTTGCGCTGACTCCACCTTCGAGCGATAGGCCGGTCAACGACGTTCCCAATGTCAACTCCGCACCGGCCGCGACGGCCGCGTCGGCGAGGGCTTCACAAATCTGCCCATAACCCTTGCGCGGGTAGTAGAAGACCCGGCCCTCTTCGTTTCGCGCTGCGACGAGCCGCTTGAGAATGTCGACCGGGCTACCGGCTGAGACGCGCCGCTCTGCCATCGATCCGTCGAGTTCGTTCGCTTCGACGCCCCAAAGCTTCTGCGCATACGGCCCGTAGAACGCGTCGAAAACCGTCGGTCCGAGACCAGCGCGCACGATGCTCTCAAAGTCGTCGGCGTCGGGTTTGCGACGGCTCGACATCAGCGAGTCAATCGACGCTCCGATGGCGAAGTCCCGAGGCAAGTTCTTGAAGAGATCACCAGCGCGCAGTGGAAACCCAACCCACTCCCCTTCGAGACGAATGCGACCGTTGCGCTGACGAGCCTGAAGCTCGCCGCTCATCAAATCCCCCAGTTCGGCGAGAAGTTGTGGAT
>CAZHUR010000577.1:0-1851 GCA_964535395.1 uncultured Acidimicrobiales bacterium | reverse complement strand
GATCGAGCGCATTCGTGCTCAAGAACGTCGCACGATGGTGCTCATCACCAACGACGTCGACGAAGCACTGCTTCTCGCGGACCGCGTCGCGATCCTTGAACGGGGACCGGCCGCAAAGATCTCGCGATGGTTCGATGTGGGGTTCGCACGCCCCCGGTCTCGCACCGAACTCAGTACCGATCTCGAATACACCGCGCTGCGCAACCAGATCGTGATGTGTCTCGACGCGCTCACGAGCGATTCCGATGTCGCCAGCACGGCCGGTAGTGGTGTCTCGTTGCCCGAGGTGGAACCGGTAGATGTCCAACCACCTGCGGCCTACCTCGAAGCGGCAGAGTCCAACACCACTCGCCGCTACCTCGAGTTCTCAGCGCTTAAGAAGATCTATCCGACGCCCAGCGGGCCACTTACCGTGGTCGAAGACATCGACCTGCATCTTGAGAAAGGCGAGTTCGTCTCTCTCATCGGCCACTCCGGTTGTGGTAAGTCAACCGTGCTCTCGATGACCGCTG
Source organism: uncultured Acidimicrobiales bacterium (assembly GCA_964535395.1). Taxonomy (GTDB): domain Bacteria; phylum Actinomycetota; class Acidimicrobiia; order Acidimicrobiales; family SHLQ01; genus SHLQ01. The sequence goes on along the minus strand of CAZHUR010000577.1, from coordinate 1,339 downwards.
GTCTGAACGAGATCACCGATGGCTGGATTGCGCTCGACGGCCAGTATGTGAACGCCGCAGGTCCCGACAAGGCGGTGGTCTTCCAAGCCCCCTCGTTGTTTTCGTGGCTGACCGCTCGCGAGAACGTATCCCTCGGCGTCGACCGGGTGTACCCGAAGGCCACCAAGGAAGACCGCGAGGACATTGTTTCGTACTACCTCGAACGCGTCGGTCTCGCCGATGCGATGGACAAGAGTGCGACGGAGCTATCGAACGGCATGAAGCAGCGCGTTGGCCTGGCGAGGGCTTTTGCGCTGAGTCCCAAGCTGCTCTTGCTCGACGAGCCTTTTGGCATGCTCGACAACCTGACCCGATGGGACCTGCAAGACGTGCTGGTCGAAGTCTGGAATCGGACCAAGGTCACCACGATCTGCGTGACCCACGATGTCGACGAGGCCATCTTGCTGGCTGATCGGGTCATCATGATGACGAATGGTCCAAACGCCCGCATCGGGGCGATCCTCGATGTTGATCTTCCCCGACCGAGAGCTCGCAAGGAAGTACTTGAGGACCCCAGGTTCTACGAGTATCGCGAAGCGGTGCTGCGTTTCCTCGCCGACTACGAACACGGCTAGGTCAACCCGGCTTGGCTGAACCAACACGGGCAGAACTGCGGTGTGAGCTGGCGTTTATGCGCCGTTCATCAAGCAGAGACACCGGCGACACGGCACAACGGTGAACTTGAACAATGGCAATCGACGCCCTCGCGCGAGCGGCACCAGCGGATGAACGAACACCGATCGATGCCTTTATCGCCAAGCAGGCTGACCTGCCAGCGGTCGATCGATTCGCCCGCAGCTACGAGATCGATCGCACTGGACAATGGTCGACCCTTATTCCCCTCAGTCAACCCCAGGCAGGACAGCAATATCGGTTTGAGGTGGACCTCGACACCTGCACAGGGTGCAAGGCCTGTGTGACCGCGTGTCACAGCCTCAACGGCCTCGATGTCGGCGAGTCCTTCCGGTCGGTGGGCGTGCTCCTGAGCGAATCCTTGCCCGAAGGTCCTGCAGAGCCTGCCATTGCACCGATCAACCAGACCGTGACTACCGCATGTCATCACTGTGTCGACCCCGGATGTATGACGGGTTGTCCGGCGAAGGCCTACGAGAAGGACTCGGTTAGCGGCGTGGTCAGGCACCTCGACGATGCCTGCATTGGCTGTGAGTACTGCACCCTGACCTGTCCCTATGACGTGCCGGTGTACAACGAACGGCTCGGTATTGTCCGCAAGTGCGACATGTGCACCGACCGCCTCGCCGATGGTGAAGCTCCAGCATGCGTGCAGGGATGTCCGAAC
>CAZHUR010000576.1:0-1858 GCA_964535395.1 uncultured Acidimicrobiales bacterium | reverse complement strand
GGAGCCTGGCCCTCTTCGACGATCAAGGCCGCCTCGTCGACCGCCTGAAGTTGCACAACGGCGTATTCGGTCGGGTTCAAGATTCGGGCCGAGTTTGTGATCCACAGCCAACCGCGTTCGAGGTTGTCGGTGCAGAACGTACAGCCGAGGTCGTTGTCGCGGCCAATGCGCGGCTTGCCACCCACACGGAACGCGTCGAGGAACCGGAACTCGCCTTGTGCCTCGAAGTCGAATGCGTCGACCTCGAGGATGGCGGCACCCGCCGCAGCCTGGGCTTCGCCAGCCTCACCAGAAGTCATCACGATCCAGCCATTGAGACTTGGGAACACATCGCCACTTGGGAGTGTGGTCCCCTCGCTCTCTTCGACAAAGTCGGGAGCGACCGACATGATCTGGCTGAGCGTGGTCGTTTCGTTTCGCTGGAATTGCGCAAGTTGCTCTGCGGTCAGTACAGCCGCGAGCTCTTCGCCGGAGAGTTCTTCGCGCATCGCCGTCGGATCGGCTTCGCCAACCAGTGAGTCGGCCATAGCCGCGAACTCCTCGTCACCGACGAGGAACTCATCCATTGCTTCGACGTCTGCAGCAAGACCGGCACGAGCGATCTGAATACCGAGTCCTTGCAGCTCATCAGCATTTGGCAGGTCTCTTGCACGCTCAACGGTCGACTGACTGATGTTGCCGCGGTTGAAATCGAGAACTTGCCAGCTGACCGAGTCACCGACGAAACCAATGCCACGAATCCACCAGAAACCACCCATGATGACCATCCAGCCAAAGAAGGCTGACAGAGAAATGAGTGCGGCAAGACGAGCACCTTGGTTGGTTGCCAAGATCATCCACACCGAACCAAAGAGAATGATGACGCCGACGGTTACAACGAGGGCGCCACGAATTTGTGGATCAAAGCCGATCTGGGCGAGGAGTGAGATCATTATTGGCTCCGCTCGAATGCAACGATGGCTGCGATCTGGTCTTGGGTGAGGCTCGCAGGCCAGACACGTTCGACTTCGTTGCCGAACTCGTCAATCTCGACAAGGTTAGTATCGATTCGCGCAGCAAAGCCTGGCATCTGGCCACTGCCCTGACCAGCAAGGCCGTATTGAACACCGAGTTCAGAACCGACCGCGATGAACGTCTGCTGCGTGGTCTCTTGTGGGAACTGCGAGATGGTTGTTCCTCCGCCGAGGTTGGGCCCGAACCAGCCGCCACCTTGCACGTACCCAGGAACTTCTTCGCCGTCGTCATTGACGAATGTCGTCAACGGGTCGCCGTTGAGATCGAAATCGGACGCACCTTCAAATGACCAGCCTGCGGTGTGACAACGTGCGCAACCGTAAGCACCCGAGTCGGCGCGGTTGGTAAAGAGCAATTCTCCGTAGGTGAGATATTCCTCGTTGTCGGGATCGGAGATCTCTTCAACCCAAGCAGCCAACTCGTCGTTCGGGAACAACGCAGCGGTTTCGGCATTGAAGTTACCGAGTGCCGATTGCGCTTCTTCGATCTGGCTAGCAATGCCAGATTGGCTCGCTCTTGTTAAGGCCAGTTCAAGCGAGAACAATTCGTCCGATAGTGCCTCGTCGCGAGAGATCATCTCGGCGCGGGCCCCTTCTACAAGGCCATCAAACACCGCGGCTTGAACTGCGCCTTCGTCACGCTGGATCGAACGGAGGTAGGTCACGATGATTTCGAGCTGCTGGGTGGTGAGGGGACCGCCACCGGGGGCACCCCACGCAGGCATAACACCGTTGCGGCCAAAGTTGAGGGTGTGGGTGACTTCGTCTTCGTCAAAGCGCGTGAGAACCGAAGTGAGTGAAGGTGCTATCCAGTCGACCGACGCGATGAAGTTACCGGTTCCGGA
>CAZHUR010000575.1:0-1861 GCA_964535395.1 uncultured Acidimicrobiales bacterium | reverse complement strand
ACGTAGGTGACCTCTGGGTGTTGGGCGGCGCTCTGGGCCAAGGTTGGGGCTTCAGAAATACACACGGGGCATTGAGGCACGACGAAGGTCATGATGACCGGACCGCCACTCACGAGGTCGATTCCTGACAACGGTTCGGCGCCGTCAAGATTGCTCGAGACGAAGTTAAAGGCCCCGGCCTCGGAAACGTTGTTGACCTCGATGGCGCTGCCAGCGTTCCGGGTCGGCACAGGTTGTTGGACGGTCTGGTCGCCGTCGGTGGCAACGCCAGAGACGACACGTTCGCCGCGAACCGCTCCGCAGCTAGATAACACCAGACAGATCGCAACGAACGCCGCCCCGTAGAGCGTGAGTCGACGGCTCATGATGAGGCTCCGTTCTCGGGAAGCGCAGTGAGGGTCATGTCGCCAAAGGTGGCGGCCGCGCGGCTCGCTACCAAGCCGACATGTCCGCCGCTCTGCACTGTGGTGAACGAAGTGATCAACAATCCATCGGCCAATACCTGCACCTCGTTGCCGTGCACCTCAATCGCGAGGTCAACGGCTCCCGAGCTTCCCAAAGTGATCGGCACAGATCCGATTGCCTCGTAGTACCCGCTCTCGTCGTAGAAGCCCCATCGAAGCACGTCACCGCCATCGGCGAGGTCGATGATCGTGGCACCACTACGGGTCACTGGCGAAGACTGGTTAATGAGTAGCCCTCCCTGGTTGACACCGTTGGCTCCTCCCACGGTGGCCTCCCAGCGGTAGTGAAGTAGAGGCGCTGTTCGCAGGAGTGCGCTGTAGTCGTACCCGCAGTCGTGAGTTTGATCGAGTGTGGCTGTCCCTTCGGTCCACAACCCGGACAGGATGTCGAAATCTGTCAGTGACGCAGCCTCCGCACTCGCGTAGACGAGGGTTGGGGAAGTCACACCCTCGGAGCTGAAACTCAGACGTTCTGGCCGGTCCTCGTCGACACCGGTTGCGCACGACGGACCATCGGGGATCCCCGAGCTGGGGAACGTATAGGTTGCTGGACCTTCTTCGGAGTATCGCTGAGCGGCGGCTTCGGCCTCAGGTGTCGAGGGCGGAGTTTCGGGCTCGGGACCGTCGACGTCGGCAATGCCGGGAGGTGTCCGAGCAAGCGAGCAGGAAGATCCATCGTTTGAGTTTGTGGCTGGAGCTGTAGCGACCTGTGTTGCCTCAGGGCTGTTGGTCGAATAGCCCGTGACCTGGAAGATCTCGCCAGAGTTGCGGCCTACGTAGAGATTGCCTCCTGCGGTCGACCACGCCGCTCCAAATGGAGCAGAGCCTGCGGGCAGTCCACTGGCGACCCCGAGATTCTCAACAACGTTCGACGTTGGATCGATGCGATAGAGACTTCCGTTCGTTGCCATTCCGTAGAACACCCCATGGACGTTGGCGATGTCTGCAACCGCGTAATCACCAGAGATCTCTGGACGAGGTGTTGTTTGGCCCGTCTCGACATCTACGGTGTGCCAGTCCTGGCCACCCCGGCTGACGTGAAGTAGGCCGTCATCGGCAAAATCGCCGGTGTAGGGACCCGCAGGCAGATCGAGTTGATGGACGACCGTAACGGCGCCGGTCGAGTCGATGCGAAGCAGCTGTTGATCACGAATGCCGTAGAGATAGCCATCGGCAATCCGGTATCCCATCGCGTTATAGCTGGGTTGGTCTGGGCCGAGCGGCGTGTAGCTGTTATTGACCGGGTCGAGCTCTGCGAGCTGGCCGGAAATGACTTGGTAGAACCCGGGGTCGCAGGTAAAGGTGGCACCATCACCGGACTGCGATTGGGCCTGCAGCGGCGAAATGGTTGCTCCGGTAAGCCAGAGAGATGTCGCTACAGCAACAGCGCCGGCGCG
>CAZHUR010000574.1:0-1862 GCA_964535395.1 uncultured Acidimicrobiales bacterium | reverse complement strand
GCGCATTCTCCATCCACCGGATAATTCGTTGATTGGCCGGTCGTTCCAAGACGCAGGGAATCCGAGGCCAGCGAGTACTCGGTGCGCTTCGGACTCGACGGCGTATCCCCCGAGCGTTTCAAACTCGCTCTGGGCCTGGCCGTACTGCTCGATGATGCGGTCGATGTTCGAGCCGTCATCGGTTTCGAGTTGCTCGTTCAGGTCCGCCAGGCGTTCAGCGACAGCTCGAATGTGCTCAGCGCCATCGAGTGTTTCGGCCAGCACTGTTCTGTCGCTGGCCTCAGGAAGCTCTTGGGCGAGGTACCCCACGCGCAGATCCTTTGGTTTGTGAATCACACCCTCGTCGGGTTCTTGGATGCCCATGATGATCTCGATCAGGGTTGTTTTGCCCACACCGTTGCCGCCGATGAGCGCGACTCGACGGCCAGCGGACAGCTGGATAGTCAGATCGCTGAAGAGACGTCGAGGGCCATGTGACTTCTCTAGGCCAGATACGGTAAGCACGTGGAAAGGATATGGCGGCCCCGGCCTCTACAGTCTCGATTGTGACAAATCGTATGCTTCCAGCTCCTTCGGAGTCATCGACGCCTCAACCGTCCGCTACCGATGTGGCGCGTGCGGCAGAACTGCGCCGCATGAAGATTTTGGCGACGTCGATGTTGGTGCTCGCCGCTGTGATCTTCCTCGTCGCCCGCGGTTTCGAGGAAGAATTTGTTGTGGCCGGGTACGTCCGGGCAACCGCTGAAGCCGCGATGGTCGGCGCTCTTGCCGACTGGTTTGCGGTGACTGCGTTGTTCAAGCACCCGCTGTCGATCCCGATTCCCCACACTGCGATCATCCCGAAACGCAAGAACGACATCGGGGAAGGGCTGGGCGACTTTGTGCAGTCGAACTTCCTCAACGGAGAGGTGGTCGGCGAGAAACTCAAGTCTGCCGAGCCCGCCAAACGCCTAGGGGGTTGGCTGCGCCAGCCACAGAACGCGCGGTCGATGGTGACCGAGGTGGCTGGCGTGGTGTCGGCAATTACCGAGGTGCTCGCCGATGACGACGACGTCAAGCTCATGGTCGACGGCCTGCTCCGGGACCGACTTGGACGGGTGCCCGTAGCTCCGATCCTCGGCAAAGTGATCGATGCGGGTATGGATGGGGAACACCATCACGAGCTCTACAACGCCGTTCTAAAGGGCGCTGCCAACTTCCTATACGACAACGAGGCCACGTTCCGTCGCCGGATGATGGGCGAGTCGCCGTGGTGGGTTCCAGAACCCATCGACGATCGCATCTTCGACAAGATCTACGCAGCGGTTATGACGTTCCTGCGCGAGGTCGACTCCAATCCAGACCATCAGATCAAGCGCGACATGGACATCCGGTCTCGAGACTTCGCAGACAAACTCCGAACCGATGAGCGCATGATCGAACAAGGCGAGAGGCTCAAACAAGAGCTGATCGATCACCCAGAGTTCCAGTTGTGGACTCAAGACCTGTGGTCGTCGTTGGGCCATGGCTTTGGAGAAGCAACTCAAGAGGCCGATTCTGACGTGCGTCGCCGGATCGAAGATGCTCTCGTCTCACTCGCCGAACGCCTCGTGAACGACGAACAACTACGGCAGAAGGTAGATGCGTGGATCGAGTCGATCGTCATCTACCTCGCGGAGGCCGGCCGAACCGAGATTGGTTCGCTTATCGCAAACACCGTCGAAGGCTGGGACGCTCAAGACACCGCAGACCGCATCGAGCTTCAGGTCGGACGAGATTTACAGTTCATCCGCATCAACGGCACGATCGTTGGTGGCCTTGCCGGACTCATCATCTTCAGCGTGAGCGAAGCGTTCTTCTAGAGGCTCCACACGGCTTCGGTA
>CAZHUR010000573.1:0-1868 GCA_964535395.1 uncultured Acidimicrobiales bacterium | reverse complement strand
TGTAGTAGTTGCGGAGGGGAACAGCTGCCGTCGGCGTTGCACAGTGATGCGAATCGTGCCGGGTCATCATCGATGAACCACATATCAATCTCATCAAGGTGAGCAAGCCCAGACGTTGGATCGAACCGAACCGCCGGGACTTGAGCATCTGGGCCCTCGGGGTCGAACTGAAGCGGCACCTCAGTGATGGGCGCTCCCCCTACCGACACGCGTAGCACGCAGTCGACGACAACACAGTCAGCATCGGGAAGGCCAGCATCAGTGCCTTTGATAGCGCGGCTCACGATGAATTCGTCGTCGATGACTCCGTCGACGCTGCGGGTCCGGACCTGATCGTTGCAAGGCCCGAATTCGCTATCGACACACTGGACGAAGTCGACCGACTCACTCGGAGAAGGGTCAGATGTACCTGACACCACGATCGTTTGGCCATCGACGAGTCCGGCGACCGGCGTGGCCCCGATGCTGGGCGCGATTCCATCTGGCCCCTCTTGTTCGAAAGCGACCGTGAGCTGGTTTGTGGACGGGGAACGGGTTGACACGATCTGGCACGATGCAGATGCGCAATCGGCTAGGCCCTCGTAAGTGATGACTGAGCGCCGTACTGGGAACAGCACGGCGATGTTGCCTGCGTTATCAGCAGTCGTTGAGTAGGTGGGGTTGAGTGTGGAGCATCCGCTGACACTTGTGAACTCGCCGAGCGAACATTGGACAAGTTCTACAACCTCTTCTGGGTCGAATCCGCTGCCCGCAATGAGAACTTCGTCGCCTTCGATGAGAGCTGTTGAACCCTCGACGGACATCTCAGGCGCCGGGAGCGCACCGCTATCTGGGATGAAGTGGATCGGGGCCACGCCCGACTCGTTGAAATCGAACGCCGAAGACACAGCGAGATAGCAAACATCACCGGACGCTGCGTCTGCACAGTCCTTTTCAACTCCGCCCACCGTCAGCATTCGTCGGACCGAGACTGATTCGCGGAACGTGCCATCCTGTTCACTCAAAGCCACCGAGGCGTTCGCCACATCGCACGTGTCGACGGTTTCTTGGCCATCAACCAACCAACAATGGACGATGGCCAAGCTCTCGTTCGGGGGAAACTGAGCACCAGTCACCTCAACGGATTCGCCGTCAACCAGTCCTTCAAACGGCGAGACAATCACCGGTCGCCCAAACGACTCGACCTCACCAGCTACACCCCCAACGGGCTCCACCAGAGTGGCTGCAACAGCAGCCGAAGTGGAGCTCGGCGGTGCCTCAACTTGGTCGTCAAGCGATATCTCCTGGCTATCTGAGCCGTCGTCGGACGCAACGACAAACCAAAGAGTCAGACCACCGATGAGGAAGACCGTGGCGGCCAAACCCAACAACTTGGCTGACAGCGGACTACGACCCTGACTGCCGCCGTCGCTCACCTCAACGGACGCTCTGCGCTCGGCTGCTTCTCGAGCGTCGAACACCGCGTCGAGATCCGGATTGCCCTCAAGCCCAACCACAGCGTCATCGAACAATTCCTTCAGTCGACCCTCGACATTCTTCATCGCAAACTCCCTTCAAGTTGGTCCAGCGCTCTCCGTATCCATGGCCCAACCGATCCGAGCGGGCAACCCAAGGCGTCGGCGATCTCGCGGTCCTTTAGCCCTGCGTAGTAGCGCAGCACTACCGCCGCTCGCTGGTTGAACGGCAGGTCCGCTAGAACGTCCCACAACAGGTTCGGATGATCTGTCGCCTCGGTGTCCACCGAAGGTTCGAGGCGGTCAGCGAGTCGACGGGATCGGCCCCGCTCACGCTGAAGTGATCGGCTGGCATTTAGGACACACCGATTGAGATACGGGCCAGGATCCCGCAAAGATTCCCATCGGTCCCAC
>CAZHUR010000572.1:0-1872 GCA_964535395.1 uncultured Acidimicrobiales bacterium | reverse complement strand
CCTTTCCCCGCTGGGTGCCATCTGGCCTAGGCCCGTCGCCGAATTGCTATGAATTGTTGGTGTTCAGGGGCAAAGTTGCGTGCGAGCGAGATTCTGCAGGCGGGGTCATCAGCTACGCGACTTGATCGTCGTGAGCGTGGCCCCGCCTCGAAAGATGACCGAGAGCGGCCAGTCTTTGCTCGGCTTGTACAACTGAAACGTCAAGTTTCTTCCGCTGACGAGGCCGTATCGCAAGAAGGTGAGCTCGCTCCAGATATCGTCGATCTCGGATTTGTCGGTCGGGTCAAAATCCCGCCGTTTCTTATGTCGAAGCTTCCATACCCGCTCGTGGAGTTGGGTCTGCGCTTCGGCAAGCTCGGCGCCTGCCAGTTTGTAGAACGCTGTCATCATCGCGTGCACTTTGGGCTCGGCAGCCTCCTCGGCACTCAGCCGCATGCCAACCTCAAGACCGTTAAAGGCAGGGGCCGGACGGCGATCGAGCCGATAACGGCATTCGCTAAAGATGGGCTCTCTGCTGTACTCGCTATAAGACACTCTCGCCGTCGGAATCAGATCACCGAGACCATCGACCACAATTCGTTCACGTCGAAAGCGGTCCGGCACAACCACGGTCGCGGGCTTTTCTGGCTTGAAGTCGATACCTAGCCGGTTGGCCACCGGTTCTACGTTGGTGGCGAAGAACTCGCTGACTACTTCGTTTCCGAGCGCGGTCGCCGACTCGTCGTGGTCGCCCTGCAGCGAGCGACTGTACGCGGTGCCAAAGTCGGGGATGATCAGCAACAAGCTCTCCTTGCGGCTGTGTATCAGACGGACTCTTGCCTGTAAGCCGCGACCCAGTGGCGCTGGTGCCAAGTTGGTCGAGTGCGGAAACCAGGTAATCGAACCAGAAGTGGTGGGCGATTGAAGGCCAGCAGCGAGCGGCTCGGAAATATTGGCGAGCAGCGCAGCAAGGTCCTCCTTTGCGCCGTTCGCAGCGAACACAACCTGATTGGTATGGACATGCCATGGCTCGGTCGGCTCCGATACCTCAAGGCTTGTATCGCTGGACAACGCCGCGAGTTCGGAATCGTCGGTTGGGTCCGCCTCGATCTCGCCGAAATGCCAGTCGCCAGTCTTTGAGATCACCTCGGCGTGAGGCTCCTCGTCGTACCAAGCTTCGAATCGCACCAATCGGCCGGGGATAAGGAACAACCGCCAATCCTGCCCGTTGGGAGCAAGCGGCTCACCTACCTGGATGAACTTTCGAGCGCCAGTCTCTATCGGCCCGTCGTCGACCCTCCAAGATGAGAGCGCAAACCAAACGCGAACGGTCATTGGCTTTCCGGCCGTTGCCCGGGCCCGGAAGAGGCGAGCTCCGCCAGCATCGACGACGCCGACAATCGTTTGCCGCTGTTGAATCATCGTGAACGTAGTCTTGCATGACGCGCCAGTTCTAGGCGATCTGACTCGTTTGACTGGTACCATTTCCAAATAGCACCGGCCAAACGGGCCGGGGTCTGATCACCTTTCATTCGAGTACCCATATTGAGCGACCAATCAGTAACCATCCACGTCGCCGGAAATCATTTGATGTCCGGCCTCCTCGGTGAGCGCGACGAGTACCTCCGCGTTGTCGAGGATCGGTTCCCAGCAACCGAGTTACTCGTTCGTGGAAACCAGGTCTCGATCACCGGTGATCGTGCCGACGAGGCGGGCAAGGTAGTCGAAGAACTCGTCATCATGCTCGAGACAGGTCAACGCCTCGACAAGCGAATCGTCGAACGCACCGTCGACTTGGTCGAAGCAAACGAACGGCCGAGTGAGGTGTTCAACTCGAACGTGTTCCGCACGGCTAGCGGTCGCACCATTCGGCCAAAGTCTGCTGGCACACAG
>CAZHUR010000571.1:0-1882 GCA_964535395.1 uncultured Acidimicrobiales bacterium | reverse complement strand
ATCGGTGTGGGCAACAACGTGTCGCCGACCCGTGTCGTCATGTCGACCATCAGCTGACCGATCCAGAAGCGCTGGAGTGATATGCCTGCAACGACTTGACGGTCAGCGGCGAATCGAGCCATTCCGACAAACCTCGTGCTGCGGCAAGTGCAGCCGAACCTGTGGTGAGCAGCGGGACCTTCTTGGCATTCGCGGCGGCACGAATGTCCATGCCATCGGAGCGTGGGGCACGGCCCTTTGGGCTGTTTACTACCAGCGCAATCTTGTCAGCGTTGATCAGGTCGACCGCGGTAACCCGCTCGCCCGGCGCGACTGCGTCTGGGCCGGTCAGCTTGCCGACGCGCTGGCTGACCGGCACGCCTGCCTCGTCGAACGCTGCGGCAGTTCCATCGGTTGCCACGATCTCAAAGCCAAGTTCCACAAATCCAGCTGCCGCTACCACACCGACCTGTTTATCGCGATCTGCCAGGGAGAAGAAGACCGTTCCAGACTCTGGAAGCGTGCCGTCGGCTGCCATCTGGCTCTTGGTAAATGCTCGTCCCGTAGTCGAATCGATACCCATGACCTCGCCGGTTGAGCGCATTTCGGGACCGAGGACCGGATCGGCGTCGGTCAAGCGGCTAAAGGGCAGCACAGCCTCTTTGACCGCTACGTGGCCGGTTACGGGCTCACGAACGAGACCCTCGGTTCGCAACTCGTCGAGTGTGGCGCCCAACATCACCCGGGCTGCGATCTTCGCCAACGGCACGCCGGTTGCCTTGGCCACGAAGGGAACCGTCCGCGAAGCACGAGGGTTCGCCTCGATCACATAGACCTGTTCCTCCTTCACCGCGAATTGGACGTTGATCAGACCAACTACGGAGAGTTCGTGCGCGATCTTGATCGCGTATTCTTCGAGCTTCGCGATCACGTTGGTCGACAGGCTCGGTGGCGGGATCACACATGCGCTATCGCCAGAGTGGACTCCTGCTTCTTCGACGTGTTCCATGACCGCACCGATCATCGCGTTGCCGGCGCTATCGCGAATCGCGTCGACATCGACCTCGATCGCGTCTTCGAGGAAACGGTCGATCAGCACCGGACGCTCGGCCGAGAGGCCGCCTTCGCGACCGAGTGATCCAAATTCGCTGAGCTGTTCCATCGCTGCACGAAGGCCTTCATCGTCGTACACGATCTCCATTGCACGGCCGCCGAGCACATAGGAGGGACGTACGAGCGACGGGTAGCCAATATCGGAGATGATCTCCAACGCGCCCTGTACCGTGGTGGCGGTGCCGCCGGGAGGCTGGGGAATGTTCATTCGTTCGCAGAGCGCATTCCACTGCTCACGATCCTCTGCGAGATCGATCGAGCTCGGAGGAGTTCCGACAATGAGTTCTTGCGGCAAATCGTTGGCCAGTTTGAGCGGCGTCTGCCCGCCGAGGGATACAACGATGCCCATGGGTTGTTCGGCTTCGATGATGTTCGTCACGTCTTCGAGCGTGAGTGGCTCGAAGTAGAGCCGGTCGCTCGTGTCGTAGTCGGTCGACACGGTCTCTGGGTTGCAATTGACCATGATTGTTTCGTAGCCGGCCTCCGAGAGCGAGAAGCTCGCGTGAACACAGCAGTAATCGAACTCGATGCCCTGGCCAATACGGTTCGGGCCCGAACCCAAGATCATGACCTTGGGCCGATCCGAATCGCGAACCTCGCTCGTATCCTCCCAGGTCGAGTAGTGGTACGGCGTTTCCGCATCGAACTCGGCACCACAGGTGTCGACCGTCTTGTAGGTCGGAAGAACGCCGGCAGCAATACGCGCAGCGCGCACCTCGGCCACCGGGATCGACCACAGATATGCCAACTGGACGTCCGAGAAGCCGAGTTGCTTGGCTCGCTTCCAACC
>CAZHUR010000570.1:0-1885 GCA_964535395.1 uncultured Acidimicrobiales bacterium | reverse complement strand
CTTGAACACCAGCTCCACAAGCTGAAGACCAAGCTGCACCGACACGAGAACAACGGAGAGCAATCGATCCGTCTCGATGACCCGCTGCCGATTTCTGGCGATGTTCCCGACCTCATCGAGGAGAACGTGTCGAAGATCGTCAAGAAGAAGCAGTTCTCGATCGAACCAATGACCCCCGACGATGCAGTTCTCCAGATGGAGCTACTGGGCCACGACTTCTTCCTGTTCACCAATGCCGATACCGACATGTCGGCTGTTGTCTACCTACGTGACGATGGTGACGTGGGCCTCATCGACGCTTCCTAGCTCGATCCCGGGAACACAACCGTTCAAGAAACGCTCTAACTTCCCGACAAGGCCAGTAACAGAGACTGCCTATGGCAGTAGCATGGTGACGCTATGAGCATGTTCAAAAAGGTTCTCCGAACCGGTGAAGGCAAGAAGTTACGCGCTCTCGAGGCCATCGTGCCCGACGTCAATGCACTCGAGGATGACTTCAAAGCCCTCAGCGACGCCGAATTGCAGGGCAAGACCGTAGAGTTCCGCGATCGTTTGGCCAATGGAGCAACCCTCGACGACCTGCTCTTCGAAGCGTTTGCTGCGGTTCGCGAAGCCTCGGTTCGAACGCTCGGCATGCGTCACTACGACGTTCAGCTCATGGGTGGCCTTGCCCTTCACTTGGGTTGGGTTGCCGAGATGCGCACCGGTGAGGGCAAGACCCTCGTGTCGACGCTCGCTGCGTACCTCAACGGGCTCACCGGCGAAGGCATGCACCTGGTCACGGTGAACGACTACCTCGCTGCACGAGACATGGAAAACATGGGTCGCCTGCATAAATGGATGGGGCTCAGCGTGGGGCTCATCATTCCGGGCAACCGAGACGCCACCTTCAAGCGCGCCCAGTACGCATCCGACATTACCTACGGCACGAACAACGAGTTTGGCTTCGACTACTTGCGCGACAACATGGCAATGTCGGCCGAAGCCCGTGTGCAGCGCAACTACAAGTACTGCATCGTCGATGAGATCGACTCGATCCTGATCGACGAAGCCCGAACACCACTGATCATCTCTGGTCGCGTCGCCGACGCAGCACAGGTGTACTACCGCTTTGCGAGCATTGCCCGTTCGCTTCAACGAGATGTTCACTACGACGTCGACGAAGAAAAGCGAATCGTTGCGCCGACCGAGGAAGGCATCATTGCTGTAGAGGACGCTCTCGGTATCGAGAACCTCTACGACCCGGCTTCGGCGAACGCCAACCTCGTTCACCAGCTTCTGGTGGCGCTAAAGGCTAAGGAGCTCTATAAGCGTGACAAGGAATACCTGGTTGACGGTGGCGAGGTAAAGATCGTCGACGAGTTCACTGGCCGTGTTCTCGACGGTCGTCGTTGGTCCGATGGTCTGCATCAGGCCGTCGAAGCAAAAGAGGGCGTCAAGACCAAAGAAGAGAACCAGACGCTCGCGACGATCACGCTCCAGAACTATTACCGCCAGTACGAAAAGCTCGCCGGAATGACCGGTACTGCCCAGACCGAGGCAGCAGAACTCGCCTCAACCTACGGACTCCAGGTCGCCCAGATTCCGACCAACCTTCCGGTCATTCGAGAAGATCAGCCAGACCTCATCTTCAAGACCGAAGACGGCAAGTTCGACGCCGTCGCAGACGACATCGAAGAACGTTCACGGGGCGGCCAACCCATCCTCGTGGGTACGGTCTCGGTTGAGAAGTCCGAAAAACTTGGTCGCCTTCTTGAACAGCGCGGCATCAAGCACACGGTTCTGAACGCAAAACAGCACACCAAAGAGGGCCATGTCGTCGCCCAAGCTGGCCGCCTTCACGGCGTGACCGTTGCGACGAACATGGCGGGCCGTGGTGTCGACA
>CAZHUR010000569.1:0-1885 GCA_964535395.1 uncultured Acidimicrobiales bacterium | reverse complement strand
CTTTGATGAAGCCTTCGGTGCCCACGATCGTGGGCACCGAAGGCTTCATCAAAGAGCGACTTCAAGCTTTCGAGGATGCTGGTGTGACGTCTCTCTCGCTCAACCCCGTCGGTGAAGATCCTCTCGATGTGATCTCGAAGATCAAGAGCTGGATGAGCTGATCAGCTTCCGCATCTCGTTAGCCACAATCACCGGTTCCTGAAGCGGGCCGAAGTGAGTCAGCGTTGGAAAGTCGATGAGGCGAGCGTTAGGCAACATGTCCACCGCTGGCTGAGCGAGCTCGGACGGGAGCTCTCCGTCGCCACTGCGGCCAATCACCACATCGAGTTCGACCTCGGCTAGAGACATGAAGCGAATCGTGCCAGCGTTTGCGAAGGTGTTCGCCTCGCTCTCTGGACTGCACTTCAACGTGATCTGGCCATCGGCTGTGTCGGCGAATCCGTATTGCACGTAGTCGTGAAGGACGTCGGCGCGAAATAGACCAAGCGGAGGACGCGCCGAGTAGCGCTCGAGAGCGTGGCCTCGGCTTGGAAAGCTACGCACGCGATTGCGCGCCGCTGTGGCGATCGCTGGTTCTGTTTGCAACACAGCTGGGGGGATTATGGGTTCGAAGAGCAGTGCTGAGGTGAACGTGCCGGGATGTGTGCGCTCGACTTCGAGCACGGCGGCACCGCCCATCGAATGTGCGAAGGCGTGAAGTTCGCTGGCACCGATGTGATCGATTGCTCGGGCGAGGTCTTCGGCGATCAGGCGCCAGTCGAAATCCCCCTCCTTACTCGGAGCATCGCTGTCGCCGTGGCCGCGCATGTCGACACCAACGACTCGAAGGTCTCCAGTTAGTTCCTGAGCGAAGGCTCGGTAGACCTGCGCAAGGAAGCCGGTCGCGTGGGCGATGATGAGAACTCGTTCGCCCGCTCCGCCGAAATCGTGCACCGCGACTTTGCCGACACCGCCGTCGATCATCGTCGGTTTGGTCATATGCGTTCGTACATCCAGTCCTTCGGCTTATCACCGTCGTAGGGCATCGTTCCATGAAAGGCGCGCGGGTCGTCGTCAAAGACGAGTGGGATGAAGTGGCGGTCGCCGTCCCACATTGGGAGATCTGCCTCGGCGCGCACTGCTTCATCTTCGGAACACGCGGCGAGAAGGCGGGTTCGCGGGATCCACTCGAGCGAACCCTCCTCGTTTGAGCTTGGGGGAGTGCCGGTCCACGCGGTGACAAGGAAAATGAACCCCATCCAGTCTTCGAATTTTGGTCCGAAGTTGGTCCAGGTGATCGTGC
The DNA here is from genome assembly GCA_964535395.1 of uncultured Acidimicrobiales bacterium. Taxonomy (GTDB): domain Bacteria; phylum Actinomycetota; class Acidimicrobiia; order Acidimicrobiales; family SHLQ01; genus SHLQ01. Next base: position 603 of record CAZHUR010000569.1, on the reverse strand, counting down.
CTCGAAGAGCGACTTCGTCGAGGGTGACGCCAGTTTCTTCGTGAAGTTCTCTACGGATGCCAGCAACGATGTCTTCGTCGGGCTCAAGCTTTCCCCCAAGGCCGTTGACCTTGCCGAAGTGGTCGTCGTCGGGACGCGCATTTCGACGGATCATCAAGACGTTGTCGCTGTCTTGATCCCACATGTACGCGAGCGTTCCGGTGATTGGCGCAAACGGCATCTGGCCAAACTACCCCGCTGGGGCCTGTCCCCGCGGTTGGGGCCTGTCCCCAAAACCCCCTTTTGGGGCCTGTCCCCATGTGAGGGGGCTAATTGATGTGGGTGTCTTTGGTCATGCCGTGGGGGGCAACGCCGGGCACCTGGGACTCTCGTGAGAAGAAGTCGGCCATGAGCGGGATGAAGTCTTCGATGGGCAGGTTCGGGTAGTCCGGATCGAAACAGTTCTGGTCGTACTCGGCGCAGAACCGAACGCACGCCTCGAAGTGCTCATGGTCCGCATAGATGTTTCGAGCGTCTCGGTCGCCGCCCATGTGATGGAAGTAGTAATACCCCTGGAACAGGCCGTGATGCTCGACGACCCAATCCATCTCGTCGTCGACATAG
>CAZHUR010000568.1:0-1904 GCA_964535395.1 uncultured Acidimicrobiales bacterium | reverse complement strand
CGTGAGCGGACCCGCCCAAGCTCCCTTCCCGACCTCGTCGAGGCCAGCGACGAACTCGACACCGGAGTTCCAGTGCTCGCGTTCGACCCGCAACCCCGGCGACGAACTCTTCAGCGACTTGCGCAACTGGCGCACCGAGCCCGTCATAACAGAGATGTCGCCGATTTCGAGTTGGTGGCATCGCGCTCGGCAAGCAACGCCTCTGGCACTGAAAGAAGCGCTTCACCCGAACGCTCGGTTGTGATGAAGCTGGGGTCGAGTCGTTCACACGTCAACGCAAAATCGACGCCGGGCGGGGTCTCACCTTCGAACTCCCAGAGCAGAGCCGCACGTTCGCCATGCCAGCGCACCGCTGCCGAGAGGCGACCCGCGATCGTCGGGAGTGAGGTGAAGGAGAACTTCTGACCCAACCATCGAGGCGTCGCTCCACCAAAGAGATCGATCGTGGTGACAGCCCCGTCTCCAGGCTGTTCTAACGCAACGAGCGAGATCAGCCCGATGAGTAGGGCTGCGCGGGCATGGGGACTATCTCCACATCCGCTGCGCTGCCATCGCCATGTCGAACCTGCGAGCGAGCGGATTGGCACGATCGGCTCGAATGGAACGACCCGTGATGCCGTCATCGACAGGCCCACGTTCATCGCGCTGTCGGACCCGTGCCGGGTCACTACGGTCTCGATCGGTTGGCGTTCGGCCGGCGTGACACTAAAACCGTGCTGGCAATAGACAAAGGGGTTGGTCCGACTGTGAACGGGAGGTCGGTCAATGGCCGCAGCGTCTTGGGCTGCCTCGATGCCATGGGTAACTTCGATCGCCAGAATCAAGCGGTGGGCAACGTTCGGCTGCTGGTGCTTCGCAAGGGCATGTCCAGCGACCGCTGCGACCGCATCTCCATGACGTTGCAGCACCTCGACTCCCTCGGGATAGCCGACGATCGTGGCAATGACACAGGCAATGGCCGCCCACTTGTCCCGCTCGATGCGTCCTTCGGTCACCTCGCTCAGTAGTTCGTCGGCTAGATGTGCGCTCGCCCAACCAAATCCGGCGCGTGCCAGTGCCACCGCCCGAATTGAATCGTCAGACGGTTCCCAGTCCGCATCACCGAGCGGACGACCGATCGAGGCGGTCGACCCCACCAAACTCGAGACCAGTGCAGTGGGAAGGTGCTTGGGCCATCCTGGTAGATCGATGTCCGAAGCGCTCGAAAGGTGGGCCTTCCAGCCGGTTCGGATCGTGTCGAGTGGCGCAGGAGCGACCGTTGCTGGCTCTCGCCCGTCGAGCACCTGGATCTGACGTTCGGCGCCTCGGGTCAACGGGATGATCGCCGCAATAGAGGCCTGTCCGACCGGATCGTCTATTTCACCATCGCCAGTGATGTTGCTTTCGTCGAGGCCTAGCTGATCGAGCAGTCCTGAGGCATCTGGCGAATCGGTGCTGGTGACGATCGCTCCAGGTTCGCGACCCAATTCGACCAGCGGGGCTCCGTCGATGACCATCAGCGAACCAGCGACCCGAGCCTTCATAATTCGGCCCGCCCTACGAAGTGAACGGGGTCGAACGACAACCGCAGCAACGACCGAGACCTGGCTCTCGTTCGAGAGTTCGATGACGACCCTGCCCTGCCCGTCTCCAGCCTCGTCGGCCCACGCGGTCTGGATGATGTCGCCCTCATCGAGTTTCTGGCGGGTCTCGATGATGGGCAAGCCGTCGACTCGGCTTTGTCGTACGCCATCGCCTGCGGTCCCCCGGATCCAGCGTTGGCCGTGCCCGAACCACACCTCGACAGCGACGGGGCGACCGCGTAGAAAGACGGCGCCTCGCGAGTCGACATCGGCGACCGCTCCGGATTGGAGCGTCATCAAGGTGTTCCACGGCTGTGCTTCGATCGCATCGTCGCCGGCACC
>CAZHUR010000567.1:0-1907 GCA_964535395.1 uncultured Acidimicrobiales bacterium | reverse complement strand
AGCTCGGCCATCATGTGCGAAGCCACGCAGGCGTTCTTGAACTGATTGCCGCTAGTGCCCCGGGCGGCGAAGAACCCGTCGAGGTCGGTGCGGTCATAGATCGGACCCCAGTCCGAGCTCACGTCGTAGGCCTCGGCAAGCCCCTTACGCTGATGGGGCACTCCGAATCCTGGGAGGCGCTTTGCGAGGCGCATCATTTGCACGTTCCAGCGGGGCTCGGTGATCTCCCGGTTGAGGGTGTCCATGTCGTCGACCCAGTCTTCGCCGTCGCACTCGGGGTCGGCCGAACCAATAAAGATCTGGTTGCCGGTTTCAGGGCGAAAGTACACGCCTTGTTCCTGGTCGTTGACAAGGACTCCGTCGTTCTCGAAGTCGACTCCGTCGGGTGCGCCAGCTACATGGACTTCGTGTCGCATCGGCCTCGACTCGATCGCATCGCGTCCGGAAAGACCCGCAAGGTCGTTGATTCCGGCTGAGAATGGCCCGCCGACGTTGACGACTACGGGTGCGTCAATTGTGTCGCCATCGGCCAGCGCAACGCCGGTCGCAGCCGAGCCATCGTCGGTGGTCAAGATTTCGGTGACCGTCGAGTTGAATTTGAACTCGGCACCTTTTGCCAAAGCGGCGGAGTGCAGATTGTGGGCCGCTAGTTGTGGGTCCGATACATAGCCGGCGTCGGGCATGTAGAGCGCGCCCGGAATCGTACCGTTTGGATCGACCCAAAATCGTTCGTCCTCAAGAGTGCACGGTTCACCGAACGAGTCGAGGGTGACAAACGGCAGATTCGTCGCCATTTCTTCGGGCCCCCACTCTTCGAAGGGAACACCAACTTCGGAGAGTCGCTCGACGTAGAGACGGTGGAGCGGCTCATCGGTTCGCAGGAACACGTGCCCGGTCGTGATCTTGCGTGCAAAGCCTCGCTCGTCACTCGTGTCGAGGTACTCCTCGAAATTCTCCCAGTATCGGTTCCCCTCCCAGGCGAGTTGAATGCCCTGGGTGGTCGAGTAGTTGAAGCGAAGGATCGCTCCGGAGCTAGAGGTGGATCCGTAGCCGGGGGCTGCGTTCATATCGACGTTGCACGTGGACAACCCTCGGCGAGACAGCTCATAGGCAATACCGCAGCCGAATATGCCCGCCCCAATGATTACCGCGTCGTATGTCTTCGCCATGTTTCCCCAGTTCGCAGCGCTCGGCGCCAAGGCTAGACGGTAGTTCGCCGGCGGGATTACTCAGAGTGCACGGTCGGAACGTTTGCGGAATTGCAGCGCTGATATCGCCCGACCGTCGTCGGTGTGCCACGCTCATTCCATGGTTTCTTCAATGCGACGACATGCCGCCCTCGATCCTGCTCCACCGACGACGGTCATCCTCTTTGGAGCCACTGGTGACCTCGCTCAACGAAAGCTGCTGCCGGGCATGTTTCGACTGCTCACGAGTGGGCTCGTTCCGCACATGCGGCTCGTCGGGACGTCGCTCGACGAGCACACCCAGAAGTCCTTCGTCGCCTTCGTGCGCTCCGCGCTCGACGAGTTCCAAGGCGACCTCGACGATGAGGAGTGGCGCCACTTTGCGTCCCGTTTGGTGTGGGCTCCAGGTGGAACTCCCGAAGCGCTTCGGGACGCGATCACCGAGGCCGATGCCGAACTCGATGAGCCACAACGGCTCCTGCACTATCTCTCGGTTCCGCCTCAGGCGGCCCTCGCGGTCGTCCGCACCCTGCACGAAGCTGGCCTAGTCGAGAACAGCCGGATCGTCATGGAAAAGCCCTTCGGAACCGACCTCGAGAGTGCTCGCCGCTTGAACGATGCTGTCCACGAGGTGTTCGACGAGGATCAGGTGTTTCGCATCGATCACTTCCTCGGCAAGGAAGCTGCGCTCAACATCTTGTCGTTCCGTTTCGCGAACGG
>CAZHUR010000566.1:0-1916 GCA_964535395.1 uncultured Acidimicrobiales bacterium | reverse complement strand
GATCCGGTCGATGATGAAATGCCAGACGACGTCAGGATCGACGATCCAGTCAACGCTGCCGGCTAGCCCTTTGGCGCTCGGGTAGCTCTGCCGTTCCAGCAGCCGCGATGCCAGTGGCGTCGTAGGTCCACAGCTTCGGGTGGCACAGCGACGATGTGGCCGAGCCCTTCTGGGATGTCGCGATTACAACCAGGGCAAAGGTAGACCTTGTTGGCCTGGTACGGCTGAATGAAGCGCGTTTCTGCGCCTTCCCAAAAGTCGAACTTTGGTTTCTTACCCATCAGCCCATTGTGGCGGAGATACCACTCTTTTCGTCTGGGTCCATCATGCCGATCTCAAGAATTCTGTTCGCTACGCCCTTTCGCCACGTTTCCGGGGGGTCGCCCCCATTGTCTGCCCGGGAGAAGATCCCCACCCTGTGACTTATCAGTAGAGAGCACCCCGCTCTCCCGGCTACAGAAGCGGTAACAGAAATGATCCTCGATACGCCAAAACTAGGTGTCCAGCGTTGGCTAACCGCAGGCGCCCTCGCGCTCGGCCTTTCTGCATGTGGCGGTGCCGAAGAAATGTCGCAGGCGCTCCCGTTAGCCAACGACACTCCGGTCGTAGTGTTCGAAGCATCGTCGACGACCGAAGCTCCCGAGCCAGTCATTAGTGAGATCGCGGTTGAGATCCCCTTCGTCGAGATCACCGCACCTACCCCGACTACAGAGACCACAGAAAGTCCGGCATCCACCGAGACCCCACCAAACATCGAAGCAATACCGACGGTCCTTGAGGTTCCTGCTGTTGAACCAGTAATCGTGGTCGAGTGCGCAACTAACCCGCCTCATGGGTCGGTCAGCTTTGGTGACGTAGAAGCAGAGCTCGACTGGTCGATCACCACATCGCTTCATCCTGGCGGGACCGGGCTACCTTCAGTTACGAACGAGTGGGGTAGTGGAGTCCAAACCCCGGTCCAGCCGGTGATCGTCGAGCTTCCACCAAACACGATCCGAATCACGGCATCCACCACCTCGCCGACCGGTGAGACGCGCGAAACAAGTGCATCAATCGAGCGTTTCACCGGTTGTCCGACACCGAATTCTTGGGCGGGGTTCCAGGCCGATTCCATCGACTGCGTAACCGGAGCCTTCGTGTTCGCCAGCTTTGAGAGTGATGGTGAGTTCCTCATCGATGGCGAGCCGTTCGATCGCAGCTTTGTTGTCGACTCGGTAGTGGTCGAGCGCTGGAACGGGCCGACGAACGAGCTTCACGTCAACGAAGGCGGTAATTACTGGGTGCCTGACTGGAACGGTGCGGAAGAGGTGAAGGCCGTTGTCACCTTCACTGCAGCAGATGGCACTCACGAAAAGCACATCAACCACTTTTGTCACGACGGTGCAGGCTTCCAGATCGGGCCGAACTATCAGGTGTGTTCCGATGAGCGCCTCCACATTGCATACCCGGAGAACTTGGTGTCGAACATCGAGATCGAAGGCGCCGAGGGCAACAGCTGTTCAGTATTCCAAGGCGAGTCGGACACGGGGGATTTCACTTCCGACCACGTGACGATCTCGTCTCTTGGAGAAATGACCCTCGACGAGGCAGAGGCCTCCTTCACCGTCGACCGCTTCGAGCTGGTCGACGTAGTCGACGCAGATACATACAGCAACCCGCCATCAGGGTTGCGCCGGGACGTCGAGAGACGCGGCTACGAGCTAAGTCACGTAGTCGACGACGAAACCATCGTGTACAGCAAGGTGTGGCTGATCGACCTAGACGGCGAAATTCTCGTCGTTCAGTCCGACTTCCACGGACTCGAAGTCATCGACTCGATGGTTGCCACGTTGCAGTTCATCATTCAGTAGAACTCCGAGGGGCTAGCCGCAGGCCCCTACTTCGCGTGCAGCGAAGTTTGCTTCCGAGTCGGTGAA
>CAZHUR010000565.1:0-1918 GCA_964535395.1 uncultured Acidimicrobiales bacterium | reverse complement strand
GATAGATGTAGGTGTTGCGCACCATGAACTCTTTGAGGATGTCGTTCTGGATCGTGCCCGACAGCTCTGCCTGATCGACGCCCTGTTCTTCGGCGGCGACGATGTAGCAAGCGAGGATCGGCAGCACCGCGCCGTTCATCGTCATCGACACGCTCATCTGATCGAGCGGAATCCCATCGAAGAGGATCTTCATGTCTTCGACCGAATCGATCGCCACCCCGGCCTTGCCCACATCGCCGACCACTCGAGGGTGGTCGCTGTCGTAACCCCGGTGAGTTGCGAGGTCGAACGCTACCGACAAGCCCATCTGACCGGCATCGAGGTTGGCTCGATAGAACGCGTTCGACTCCTCGGCGGTCGAGAAGCCTGCGTATTGGCGGATGGTCCAGGGACGGTTTGTGTACATCGTCGCTCGCGGTCCCCGAACAAACGGGGCCACTCCGGGTGTTCCACCCAGATGGGCAACGTCGTCTAGGTCATCCTCGGTGTAGAGCGGCTTGACCGCAATACCCTCGGGCGTTTCGACTGTGAGATCTTGGAGGTCTCGTCCGCGCAGTTCCTGGGTGGCGAGTTCGTCCCACTCCGATGAAGTCATGGATACTTTCTAGCCGAAAGGTGACCGTGGTTAGTGTCTGAGACCTTCACAGGTGCTCGACGCCGCCGATGAGTTCATAAAGGAGCACGCAGATATTCTTGGTGCGTGCCGCGAAGCTGATCGTCAACGAGGTCTCGATGTCAAAGTCCAAGGTGCCTGATTCGTCGGCTGCGCTCATCGACATCGAAAAGCGCGTGCTGTGGCTTGCCACCCGCATTATTCACGAGGCGAATCAACGCGACGGGGGAGAGGTGAAGGTCGGCGGCCATCAGGCGTCGTGCGCTTCGATGGTCTCGATCATGACCTCCCTGTGGTTCGACCACATCAGCCCCGAGGACAAGGTGGCGGTCAAGCCGCATGCGTCGCCCGTCTACCATGCGATCAAATATCTCACCGGCGAACTCGATCGCAGCTACCTCACGACCCTGCGCCAGCGGGGTGGGCTCCAGGCTTACCCATCGCGCACCAAAGACCCTGACGTGTCGGACTTTTCTACCGGTTCGGTCGGGTTAGGTGCTGTCGCTCCGCTGTTTGCTGCCTTGACGAAGCGGTACCTCAACTCGCACTTCGGCGATCAACCCGACTCGCGCTTCATCGCCCTTGTTGGAGACGCCGAACTCGACGAAGGAAGCGTGTGGGAAGCCATTGCCGACCCAGCTACGCAGGGTCTGGGCAACTTCACGATGGTGGTCGACCTCAACCGCCAGAGCCTCGATCGCGTGATTCCCGACATTGCTGCGCTGCGGCTTCAGAAGTTCTTCGCCGACGCCGGCTGGCACGTGGCCGAAGCAAAGTGGGGCCGCCGGCTGCAGGCACAGTTCTTGAAGAAAAACGGCGACGCGTTGCAGGCCCATATCGAATCCATGCCCAACGAGGCCTACCAGGCACTCTTTGCGCTGAACGGAAAGAAGTTCACCAAGAAGTTTTTGAGTGGAGCCGACAAGTCGGTAGAGAAATGGGCCGCAGGCCGCTCGCCGTCCGAATTGAAGTCGCTCGTGACCGATCTTGGGGGCCACGACATGGCGGTGCTCAAGGAGAACTACGACCTCTGCGATGCCGAGCAAGACCGGCCGTCGGTGTTGTTTGCGTACACGATCAAGGGCTGGGGATTGCCGATCGCTGGCGATCCACTCAACCACGCTGCACTTCTCAATCCCGGTCAGATCGATGATCTCCGCGAACGAATGAAACTCACCGAAGAGACCGAGTGGGACCGCTTCGACCCTGAGAGCGATGCGGGGAGGCTGTCTCATCAGGTTGGAAGTTCGATCAACAACCCCGAGCCGGTGTCTCGACCGTTGATCACCGTGCCCCCTTCGACAC
>CAZHUR010000564.1:0-1923 GCA_964535395.1 uncultured Acidimicrobiales bacterium | reverse complement strand
ATCGACGACGCTCGTGAGGCCAAAGAACAAGAGTTGCTGGAGGTCTAGGGTCGCACGACCCTCAGATGATCTCGGCAGCGTGGAGGAAATGCAATAGTGACTAGCGACAACCCCTTCGATGGCGATGAACTCCCACCGGGAGCTTCGGTCTTCGGGGATGTGGCGCCCCAAGTGGGCTCCTCAGTTTTCGGTAACGACGATCTGTCCTCGGGGAGCTCTGTCTTTACCGATATCGAGCCCGACATCGAGGTGGACGAAGTCCCTATCGAGGCGATCGAAAGTCGCAAGTCGAGCGTCTTTGGCGACGTCGAGTCACCAATCGGGTTCGATGACTCGCCGAGGATCATTCAAGATTCGAGTCCCCTACTTGGCTCAGGTCTTCAGGTGGAGGGCCATGTGGAGGGCGACGTTGAGGGCCTTGATTTAGACGGTGCAGACACCGATGAAGTGACTCTCGACCTGCGTTCCGAGGTTGATATCGACGATGGTTCGGACGACCCTGTGGAACTGTCGGAGAGGCTGGGCAACGTGAGCGATGATCAAGATCAAGGTGATCGAGAACAAGACCATGGACACGAAGAACCCAGCCAGATTGAACTCAGCTACCAAGATCAGGTCCCCGAAGAGCTAGAAGATGAGCCAGAAAATGAGACAGCGCAGGCCGAGACAACGGCGAGCCATTCGTTCGATGATGGCATTGAACCAGGAGAGCCAATCGCCCTCGATATCGACCCCGACGAGGACGACGGCCTCGAGGCATGGTCGGACTTAGGCCCGTCTAGCTCGCCCGTTGAGCGGCTGGGCCAAAGCTCTGAGGACCAGACCTTGGCCTTCGACGAAATTCCTGAGTACGAAGAGGTGCCAGCGTTCGACGACATGGACGAACTCGGTGCAGAACCTGAACGCGAGGTCGTAAAGATCGGCTCTGCCGACAGGGGCGACTTTTTCGAGTTCGATGGAAACTCAACCGATCACACCGCCGCTGGCGTTGGTGGCGCCGCTGCAAGTTCGGATCTTCAGCCACGGGTGGTCACCGGAGCGGCCCTCCTGGCGGTCGCGATCATCGCGTTCGCACTCAGCCCGATCCTTGCCCTCGCCCTGATCGTCGTGATCGTCACCATCGGCGCAGGCGAACTTTTTAACGCCCTCCGAATTGCTGGCTATCAGCCAGCGACGTTGCTCGGCCTTGCCGCCTCTATCGCCATGCCGCTCGCGGTCTACGTGCGTGGGACCCAAGCGGTTGCGCTCATCATGGGTCTAACCATCGTGTTCGGTCTCATTTGGTACATCGTTGGCGTCGCAACCGAGATGCCGGTCATGAACCTCGGTGTCACCGTTTTGGGCGTGTTCTATGTGGGCGGGCTGGCGAGCTTTGGTGCGGCCATGCTCGAAAATGCCCAACGGTCTGATCTGGTTAACGACGATGGCACCGAGTTGTTACTGATTGCGCTGATACTCACGATCGCCTATGACATCGGAGCCTATTTTTCCGGTCGGAGTATGGGTCGAACTCCCCTCACCGCGATCAGCCCGAACAAGACCGTCGAAGGGCTGGTCGGCGGTATGGCGATGACGGTCGTTGCTTCGGTGGTGTTCGTCAACCTGCTCGGACAATTCGTGAGTCCAGTAAGCGATAACGTCACGCTGGGCGAGGCGTTCATCTTGGGCATTGCGGTAGCGATCATGGCGCCTCTCGGCGACTTGGCCGAGTCGCTCATCAAGCGCGACCTCGGAATCAAGGACATGGGCTCGATCTTGCCCGGTCACGGCGGAGTGCTCGACCGAGTAGACGCCCTGCTCTTCGTGCTGCCAACGGTCTACTTCTTCGCCCTCGCCTTCGTCTACGCGTAAGACCTCAGCAGCCTTCCTGCTCTTCGCCTGCGGCGCCGTACCCGCTCCGGGCTGAGGCGGGCGCAGGTAGAC
>CAZHUR010000563.1:0-1927 GCA_964535395.1 uncultured Acidimicrobiales bacterium | reverse complement strand
GAGCAAGAACTTCGCTCGCTAGAAGGTCGACATGCACTCGCTCTGAATGCCAGTAACCAAGGGCTTTGGGAATACGACCTTGAGGCCCGCCAGATCGAGGGCAATCAACGCCTCATTGAGCTCATTGGTCATGTGCCTGCTGACGGCGCTCGCTTCACGCAAGAGCAGATGACGTCGATCTTTGGGGCCGAAGCCCGACGCGAATTCGGCCTCCGGGCCATGGCGCTTGTCGAGGATCCGTCATTGCACATGGAGTTCAGGTCGCTGAAGGCAGAGACGGACACCGGTACTCGCTGGTTCGCCGCCACCGGCTATCCATTTGTCGAGAACGGTAAGGTCACCCGGCTTATCGGATCGATCAGCGACATTACCCAAGAGGTCGAGCGCGAGCAGGCTTTGATCCACCGGGCGAACCACGACGATCTCACCGGGCTCGCCAATCGACGCCACCTCCTCGAGAGACTCGACAACGACTTGCAAGCTGACGAGCCGATCTTTCTGCTCTACCTCGATCTCGATCACTTCAAGGTCATCAACGATTCGCTCGGTCACGGCGTTGGAGACGAGCTGTTGCAAGCGGTGTCGAGCCGTATCGCTCACGTCGTCCCGGATTGCTATCTCTTGGCTCGACTCGGCGGCGACGAGTTCGCGGTGGTTGGTTGCGCCGCTGACCAGCCAGCAGAGGAACTTGGAGAGGCAATTCTCGGAGCGTTCTCCACTCCGATCGCACTCGATGACATCGAGGTTTTCACCTCGGCTTCGATTGGCGTGGTGTACCCGACAGGTGGGTCCACAAGCGCGGTCGGGTTGATGCGAGACGCCGACATTGCGCTGTACGAAGCCAAAGCTGCGGGGAAGAGCTGCGTCCGTGCCTTCGCTCCGGAGATGCGAGAAAGCGCTGACAGCGAGCTTCGTCTACAGAACCGTATTCGTCACGCATTGAAGAACGAAGAATTCGAGTTGGTCTACCAGCCCATCGTCTCTGCCACGAGTGGGATGATCACCGGAGTCGAGGCCTTGCTTCGATGGAACACCGGCAGCGAACTTGTGACGCCGGGAGTCTTTCTCCCATACCTCGAGCAGAGTGGTCTGATCGTCGCTGTCGGGGAGCAGGTCATTGAAGACTCCGTTGCTCAGCTGGGCAAGTGGATCAAAGACATCCCGGCCGCCATCGGCCTCATCGGCTCGTTGAACTTGTCGCGAGTGCAGTTTCGCTCGCCTCAGCTTGTCGAGGTGCTGTTGTCGGCCCTTCAGCGACATGAAGTTCCGCCATCGCAGGTCATCGTGGAGGTCACCGAAACCGCAATTGCCGATGACATCACGCACATCGCGGAGAAGCTAAACGAACTTCGCGCCGCAGGCGTTCGAGTTGCCGTGGACGACTTCGGTGTGGGCCAGTCATCTCTGAGTTCGCTCAACGATCTTCCCGCCGACATATTGAAGATCGACGGCGCATTCGTTGAACGAATCGATAGTTCGAAGCCACAACCCGTAATCGAAGCCATTTTGACGATGGCGCACTCGGTCGGGTTAACCACAACCGCCGAGGGCGTAGAGACCGCCGAACAGCGTGCGTTCCTCGAATCAGCCGGCTGCGACTACTTGCAGGGCTACCTTCTCGGACGCCCTATGTCACCCGAGCAGATTGGCGAACTGCTGTCCTCGGGGCTCTAACCTCACGGCTGCGCTTAGCCGAGCGCGACGATGACGTCGTCGGGAGCTTGGATCAATTCGATCAGCACGCCCTCGCCGCTGAGCGGGAACTCATCGCTGGCTTTGGGGTGGATGAAGCAGACGTCGTGGCCCGCAGCGCCCTTGCGAATGCCGCCGGGCGTAAAGCGCATGCCTTGGGCTTCGAGGCATTCGTAGGCCGCGGCCAGGTCGTCGACCCAGAGGCCGATGTGGTTGAGCGGGGGAGTGCTGACAC
>CAZHUR010000562.1:0-1937 GCA_964535395.1 uncultured Acidimicrobiales bacterium | reverse complement strand
ATTGTCAAGTGGAGGTAAAGGCCGCCACTCCAGCGAGCGTCGGCTCGGTGGATCGAAAAGAAGATCGACCCGGCGAGCGCTACGGCGATCGCTCCGTCACCAATGATCGACAGCGCATGAACGCGGGCCAACTTGGTAAACGACGTGGCCATCAGGCCGTTGCCTATGCCGGTGACAACCTGAGGGTTGGTGGAAGGTTTCTCCGAGGAAGTTGCCTTGGCGCGCCGCGGCGAACTCAGCGGGTCCCATCCTTCCGACTCTTCCATAGACCGATTGTAGAGAACGAATGTGACGAGTGGAACGAACCAGGCGTGACGAAGGTCAATTACTTTGCGACCGACGTTCCACCGATCGCAGATTTATCATGGAGATATCCGGTTACATCTGCGTGATCGGTAGTGCGAGGGGTACTGAATGTCTTCTACCTGGCTGTTTGCTTCTGAAGCGCTACTTCCGGCGCGAAATCAGATGGCCATCTCGCTGGGTAGCCACATCATCCTTGCCTGTTTTGGCGTGGCGATGCCCGCAATGCTCTTCGTGCTCCACCGAATGGGCGTAAAGGGCGACGACGATGCTCTCGAACTGGCAAAGCGCTGGTCGAAGATCTCGGGCGTGCTCTTCGCAATCGGTGCGGTGTCTGGCACCATTCTCGCCTTTGAGATGGGCCTGTTATGGCCAGGACTCATGGAACAGTTCGGTGATGTCGTGGGGCTTGCCTTCACTCTCGAGGGAATCTCGTTCTTCCTCGAAGCGATCTTCTTGGGCATCTACGTTTACGGCTGGGGTCGCCTACAGAAGAACCTTCACCAGTTCCTGCTGCTTCCAATGATTATTTCGGGCATGAGCGGCACGTTCTTTGTGATGAGTGTGAACTCGTGGATGAACGCTCCGACCGGCTTCGACATCGTCAACGGCCAGGTGGTCAACATCAATCCTTGGGCTGCCATCTTCAACCAAGCGGTTTTATTGCAGTACTTGCACATGCTCTTTGCTGCGTACATGGTGGCCGCGTTCACGATGGTGTCGGTCTATTCGGTTGGCTGGTTGCGTGGAAAGCGCGACCGCATTCACCGTCTTGGCATCCTGGTTCCTCTCGCCTTTGCGGTCGTCGTCACCCCAATTCAGCCAATCGTGGGGCATTTCGCTGGCCAGGCCATCGCCGATCGTCAACCGATCAAGCTCGCAGCGATCGAAGGGCTCGCAGAAACAGAGTCCGAGGTGCCAATTTTCCTCGGTGGTTTCTACGACGGTGAAGGCGTTGCAGCGGGAATCGAAGTTCCGATTCCTGGTCTGGCGTCTTTCCTTGCTCAAAACAGCTTCGACGCAGAGATCATCGGCCTCAACGAGGTTCCCGAAGAAGATCAACCACCGGTGAACATCGTCCGCTTCTCGTTCCAGATCATGGTCGGAATCGGAACTGGTCTGGCGATGCTGATGACCTACGCTGGCTACCGCTGGTTCCGCCATCGAGACACATTCCTGGACAACGTGTGGATGCTGCGAGCGTTCACGCTCACCGGTGTTGGAGCGATCGTGGCGATGGAGACGGGCTGGATTACGACCGAGGTTGGCCGCCAGCCGTGGGTCGTGCACAACATCTTGCGGACCGAGGACGCTGTCACTGACGGCGGTTGGGTGTGGTTCACGCTCATCGGTCTCATCATTGTCTACGTCGGCATGTTCGCAGCAGGCTTCGGCGTGCTCCGGTCGATGTCGAAACGCTGGGCAGCCGGTGAGACCGACCTCGAGTCACCGTACGGTCCGGCACGCATTCGCGAGCTGGTGGGCTGAGATGAGTACCGCAGATGCGGTAGCGGCTGTCATGTTCGTGGCGGTCACGCTCTACGCCGTCTTTGCCGGAGCCGACTTCGGCACCGGACTTTGGGACATCCTCGCAGGAGGAGCCAAGAAGGGCGCTCCGATGCGTCGCCTTATCG
>CAZHUR010000561.1:0-1937 GCA_964535395.1 uncultured Acidimicrobiales bacterium | reverse complement strand
ACGCCGGGGTGCCTCCAGAGAGAATCTCACTTTCCGGTGAGGGTGAGAATGCAGACTATGGGCCGACGCTTAGCTGGAATCGCCGAGTCGAAATTCGTACAACCCCCGCCGTCACTGTCTTACACATGGAAGACATGGAGATCGAGGGCGTGTCTCCACGCCAAACCGAGTTCAGGATTCGGATGATCAGCGGAGGCGACGGAGGAGAGATCGTTGGCGGTGGTGTGTACACGTTCGAACTTGAGGCGCCTAAAACCGGTCACTCGCGAATGATCACTTTCACAGGCGCTGGCATCACCGGAGGCCTACCTGCCAACCTCCACGGACCGAGTTCGTGGTCGGACTTTGTGGCGACAGAACCGCTGTTGCTAGACGAGTTCGAGGGTGGCGGGCGAATCGCCTCTGCAGGAGCGGCGGTAGGTGCGGGAGGCGGCTTTTCTGTTTTGATCTTCTACTGCGGTGATCGACCCACACAGAAAGTTGAAGGGATTGGAGCCTCCTCGGGTGTCGCCGCAGGAGCGAGCTGGTTCCACGGCTGGTGGGAGATACGTGACTAGCACTTCAGACAGTGGTCCCGAACGACAAATCCACTTCTCGCATAGCGATGGACTACTGAAAGGAAGTTCGTAACAGCGTGACCTTTCCCAGCTTGAAACAAATTGCACCGATCCTCATCGCTGTGTTGGTGGCCGGGGTGATAATCGTGGCGGCGATCACGGCGTCGGGCCGCGCCCGCACTGAGGTTGAGTTGCTCGATGGCGCCGTGTGGTTGTCGACGCAGATCTCAAGCGCTGAGCTCGATGCGTCGCTGGTACAACTGGTCAACGGCAACTCTCGCAACGCAGACGACGCTCTCGGTGCAGTGGTGGCAGTCGACGCTGAGGAGTTCATTGTCGAACAGGCCGGTGATGACGGCCTGGTCGTCGACGTCGATCGAGCCGGTCTCAAGCTCGTGTCGCTGGCAGCTGAAACGCTGACCCCTGATGATTGGCAGATCGTGGACGGCGTGCCCGACGACCCGTCTCGTCTCGCCTCTGATGTTGAGGTGCTCGTAGGAGATGGCTCTGCTTGGCTTGTCATTGCCGACGAGGGCGTGGCCCAGCGATTTGAGCTCCCTTCGCTCAATCCAATCGGCGAGCCGCTTGAGCTTGCGGGCTCTCGACAGTCATCTGCGCTCGTTGACGACGAGCTATGGAGCCTCGATGCAGACGGTTCGATAGCTCGGACTGGCTCAAACGCCTCTCTTGAGGTCTTAGATGACGGCGATGGTGGCCATGTCGTCGCGGCAGGTGACCAACTCGTTGTGGTCGGTGACAGCGGGAGCGTCATGGTCGTCGAGCCGACTACCGACGGTGGGAACATCGTCAGCTCATGCAACGTGTCGAGTGAGGAGATACTGCTCGCCGCAGGCGGTGGCGATGCCGCACGCACCGCAGCTGTGGTGGGAGCGAATGGTGTGGTGAGCGTCCTCTCGTTGGACGGCGCAGATTCATGCGAGGTCATGAGCTTCGAGGCATCCAATGACGGCGCCTCGCTGACATCCCCGGTCTTCGCTGGTCAAAGTGTGTTCGTGGGCAACCGCGCTTCGGGCGAGGTCACAGGCTTTTCGACAGAGGATGGCGAAACTCAAACGGTTGGGCTGATCGAGGGATCCGAGTCTCTGAACATCGTTGCCGAGGGAGACACGGTGTTTGTGAACAACATTGGCTCATCGACAGCCGGTGTCATCTTCGATGCGGGCAACGGATTCGAGTTGCTCGATATCGAGAAACAAACCGAGGGATCTGGCGAAGACGGACCTGCTGTGGGTACGAGTGGAGAGGACGACGAGGACGATGCGATCGCCCAAGGGGGTGTCGGTGGAGCTTCCGGGGAGACTGGCTCGGGCGATGACGAAACGACGACCGTTGCAAGCGGTGATGGAAGCGAAGCACTCC
>CAZHUR010000560.1:0-1938 GCA_964535395.1 uncultured Acidimicrobiales bacterium | reverse complement strand
CCGCGCCGGAACAGTCACCCATAGTCGACACATAAGTCGCTCCCGCGGGAGGATTTCGTCACTGAAGGTGTTTGAAAGAACGCGCTAAGTCTTTCAAGTGGGGGGTGTTGGCAAAATAGCCGGATCGCAGTGCTGGTGCGTGCAATCGGTAGAGGTCTTTGGGCACCTCTCGCCCCGACCCAGGAAAATTCTCGCCGATCCAAGGGAACATTCTCGCGACTTCAACCCGACGGTCTTGGAGAAGCCCCACGTCAGGTGAGATAACTCGGCAAAGTCGTGAAGGCGATCATCCATACTTCCTCCATACATCGCACCGCTGAACTATTGTCCTCTACAAGAGTTCCGCACTTCGAGGGGGACCAGCGATGAAAGTCATAGAACTCATCGGCACCAGTTCCGAATCTCGTGAGAAGGCGGCCACCGCAGCGGTCGACGAAGCGCCCAAGACTCTGAGGATCGACCGAGCCTTCAACCTGCCGAACACCACGATGGTCCAGCACGAGTGACGGCCGGCGTCTCCACGTACGACCAAGTTGCAGCCCGGTTTGCCGGCGGCCCACAACTAGGCGCAATTGCAGAACTGGAATCGCTGAGCGACCTCGCACCTAACGAGCGTGGATCGCTGCTCAGCAACTTGGCATCGGATTGGGACCGCCTGAAAGACATGGAAGTCTCGCAACTCCTCGTCCAGTCGAGCAGATTGTCCGTCGGCGAGGTCTCGTTCACCTCTGATGAATCCGAACAACTGCTCGGAGCCGTGGCCGCTAACCCAGCGGTGCTTTCGTTCGAGGCACTCGATAACGAGTCTCGCCAGCGAAACATCGAGATATGGATCGCTAGATCCATCGATTTCTATGACGGAAGTTCAGCGCAGCTCGGTTTGTTGTTAGCCGGCCTGGCCGCTGCTGCCGCACCCTTCACGGACCTTAACGTAGCGACGATGTGGCTCGCATCGTTCGGCAACAGAGGAAACTTTCTGGGTCTTCTCTCAACCGCACAGGCGAAGGAGAAGTTCACCGAGTTAGAGATTGCCGAACTTCGCGACCTCCCGGGTTTGTCAGCGCATACCCGACGGGCCTGGCGACAGGTCTGGACACACACGGGCTTGGACAAATTACCGCCAGGCACCCCCTACCCTCTGCAGGGTTGCTCAGAGTGGATCGAGCTCGCGTCGCCCCGATGGGCAGAGGCGATCTCTCGCATCCGGAGTATTCACCACGGGGAGGCCCCCTATAAGAGCGACGCTGCATTCAACCCCAAAGACGCGCAAGTGCTCGGCAGAATCTTTCGCACCAGCTTCTCCGGACAGCCCCCGTTTCTTGAGCGCGACGAGCTCTGCGAATTCGGCGAACTCGTCTGCCAGGCCCCGGACCCTGCGGTTAAGTCGGCTCCGTCGCAGGCGGCGACGATAATGCTCGGCAGAGCGGTCGCCGCCTTGCCAACACCCGACGGCCTCGCTGCATTGGATGCAATGCGAAAGACCGTGCGCCACGGTGGGTTGAAAAAAAAGCTCGACCGGTTCGACCGTTCGGCACGAGGTCGACTCTCAAGGCGTCCAGACCTCTTTGCGCTCGTGGGCCCTTCGACGACGATCGATCGAAGGATGATGACGGTGCTCAAGAAGTCGTTCGAGCAGCTCTACCTCCTTCCGCCCTTCACCTGCAGATCCTTAAGCCAGTTGATCTCCTCGAACGAAGATCTCAGCGAGATCGCAAAGAACCTGGTTTGGAAGCTTGGCGAAGGCGAGGATGCTACGTCGGCACGTATCATCGACGCGACGTGGCGAAACGTCGAGGGAGATCGCGTCACTTTCCCCGATGAAATGCCGGCTCGGCTCTGGCATCCCATCACCGGACCCGAGATTGAGGCTTGGCGCTCGTACGTGTTCAGCCACAAGGTAAAGCAGCCGTTCGCACAGGTGTTTCGGGAGTTCTACCC